>NZ_JBDNHO010000056.1:0-16528 GCF_041688735.1 Brevundimonas sp. | reverse complement strand
CGAGAACATGTTCGGCAGGCTCAAGGACTGGCGACGCATCCATACCCGCTACGACCGATGCGCACACACCTTCATGTCCGCCATCGCCATCGCCGCAACCGTCATCTTCTGGCTATGACGCAATGAGTCCTGAGCCTAGTTCGTACTGTCTATGAAAACAGACGAGTTTTTGATCTACGTGTGTACGAAGCAACCCGTTCAGTCGCTCGATATTTGGACTAACCTTGCTACGAGAATATTTGCCACTTTCAGCGTCAACCCCGAATATTATTATTCCGCCAAAAGTATTGTGATACGATAGTATAAGTCTCACTATGCCGCCACAGTAATCATCGGAGTACGAGAACGGCCAGCGGTCCTTGTAGTCCCACAGGTCAGACTCTTGGACTTCGAAGCGGAGACGGTCCTCGGAGATTAGCGACTGAAGGAATTCGGCATCTTGGGGCAACTCAACGGCTTCAATCACAGCGCCGATGGATTTGGTTGCATCTTGGATCACGACAAGCCCCTCAAGTTGCGGAAACGTTGCACAAAGATTCCGGATAGCCAAGGTTATTGAGCTCCCGGCCATCGCTGCTGCTCGGCCAGAGGTCGCCAGACGTGCTCGCTTCCAAGGGCTGACCCATGACCCCTCACCCGCTACGATGGGTGAATGGGGCAGGACGACAATCACTGGTGCGAGCTCGGCTTCGCCGAACAGACCACAGTCTTCAAGGGCCCGACCCAGAACGCGCGGGTGCTCAGTGAAGGCTGGGTCGCGGCGCAGATGTTCTGTCCCAACTGCGGCGCCGACCGGCTGCGCGCCCTGCCCAACAACTCGCCCGTCGCCGACTTCGACTGCGCGACCTGCGCCGAGGAATACGAGGTCAAGGCCACGAAGGGCCGGCTGGGCCGCAAGGTGGTCGATGGGGCCTATGGCACCATGACGGCCCGGCTGGCCGCGCGCAACAATCCCAATCTGGTGGTCATGGCCTATGACGGCGGGGCCGGGCGCGTCACCGAACTGATCGTCGTGCCGCGCTATTTCTTCGTTCAGTCGCTCATCGAGGCGCGCAGGCCGCTCGGCCCGCTGGCCCGCCGCGCGGGCTGGCAGGGCTGCAACATCCTGCTGGGAGACGTGCCGGCGGCGGGCCGGATCAGCCTGGTCCGCGCCGGCCTGCACGTGCCGAGGGCGACGGTACTGGCGCAGTGGCGCTCGACCCTGTTCCTGCGCGACGCGGGCCTGAAGGCGCGGGGCTGGTTGTTGGCCGTGATGACGGCGGTGGAGCAGGTCGTCGCCCTTGGGGGCCGCCCCGAGTTCACCCTCGACGACGTCTACGCCCACGAGGCGCGGCTGGCGGCGCTCTATCCCGGCAACCACAACGTCCGCCCCAAGATCAGGCAGCAGCTGCAGGTGCTGCGCGACCGGGGCTGGCTGGCGTTCGATGGTCGCGGACGCTACCGCCGCACCTGATCCCCATCCACCGCTTTCGTCATCCTCCGGCAAGGCGGTTCAGCGCCGCGACCGGGGGACCTGGCGGCGCGCGCGAGCGGGACACTGTCGGGAGCGCGGTTGTCGCTGTTGCGCATCGTTTCCCGCCACCGGTATTTCGCCGCCGTCGCGGCGCCGCTGGGTCCCCCGGTCTCGGCTTCGCCTCGCCGGAGGATGACGAAAGCGGGGGGGAGACGACTGTCAGCCCGTCTGGAAGCGCTCATTCAGCGAAGGCGCGCTGCGCGAGGGTGGAGGCCGCGCGAAATCCGGGCCGGTCAACCGCAAACCGTTTGCCGCTCTAGGCGCACAGGCTGTTCGGCGCCCCGTCCAGATGCAGGTGGTCGCGGTGGGCCTCGTTGTAGTCGGGCGTCAGGACGGTGGAGAAGACCCGGCACGCGCCCTGGCGGATGCGCTTCAGGAAGCTCTGGCCCTCGGCGCCGGCGGGGCCCGCGCCCGACCAGTCGGCCAAGACCGAGACCCGGCGGCCGTCGGCCAGGACCAGGCCCGAGACGTCCAGCGCATTGGCCCGCGCATGCTCGCTGGGTCGGGCGGCCACGTCGGTCTGGCCATAGATGCGGCGGCAGGCGTAGGTGCCCATATTCTCCACCCGGGCGACTTTCGAGCCGTAGATGGACCGGGCGGCGGGTTGCAGCACCTGCCGGTCCCAGATGACGTAGCGCACGGCCAGCGGGCACTGCATGATCAGTCCGCCCGGCGACAGGGGCGTCACCGCGCCGCCCGTGATCCGCACCGCGCCGCGCACGACGCAGAAGCCGCCGTCGTCCTTGTCCTCGGCCCGCTCGACCGTGACCCCGGCCTCGCGCAGCACCTGCATACAGGCGTCGGTGACCGCCGTGGTCTGTTCCGGCGCGGCCAGCCGGGCCAGTTCGAAATCGGCCACCTTGGCCGCCGTCGCCGTGCCGATCGGACGGTTCAGGTCCAGCGGCTTCCACGGCAGGTCCTGGGGCGGCGCGAACAGATTGAGCATGGCGAAGGCCGCGCAAACGCCCAGCGCGACCTCCCACATCAGATTCCAGAAATCGGCGAAGTCGCGCTTCATGCCCGACCTGCCTTAGCCCCCCCCCGCGTCGGGAGGAAGACGCCTTCGGGCCGGGGCGGTCATCATCGCCGGCCGACGCCCCTGTCCGACGGCACGTGAAAAGGCGTTAATCTTGTGGCGCGTCGCCACCCGGCCCAGACTGGTCCGACACCGCGCCAGAAAGACCACCCCATGAGCAAGTCCGCCGACTACCAGACCGAACTCGAACGGCTTCAGCTTCGACTGGTCGAGGCTCAGGCCTGGGCGATCGAGCAGGGCAAGAAGATCGTCATGGTGTTCGAGGGGCGCGACGCCGCGGGCAAGGACGGCTCGATCACCCGCATCACGGAATACATGTCCCCGCGCCAGACCCGGGTCATCGCCCTGCCAAAGCCGACGGAGCACGAGGCCAGCCAGTGGTATCTCCAGCGCTATGTCCCGTATCTACCTGGGGCGGGCCAGACCGTGCTGTTCAACCGCTCCTGGTACAACCGGGCCGGCGTCGAACCGGTCATGGGATTCTGCACGCCGGAACAGCACGCCCAGTTCCTGAAGGACGCGCCGCGGTTCGAGCGGATGCTGACCGATTCCGGCATCCTGTTGATCAAGCTGTGGTTCGACATCTCGAAGGAAGAACAGGCGGCGCGCCTGGCCGAGCGGGTCGAGGATCCGCTGAAGCGGTTCAAGATCTCGGCTCTGGACGCCGAGGCGCAGACGCGGTGGGACGCCTATTCCGCCGCCCGCGACCGCATGCTGGCCGAGACGCACGTCCCCCACGCCCCGTGGACGGTCATCGCCACCGACCACAAGAAGATCGCCCGGCTGAACGTGCTGCGGCATGTGCTGCGTCGGCTCGGCGCGCCGGGATCCAAGGCCGAGAGGCCGGACAAGGACATCGTCTTCCCGGCCGACGGCGCGGCCGGCCGGCTGGCACCCTGATCAGAAGCCGAGTTCGGCCCTCGCGGCCTCGGACGTCAGGCCGGACGCGCGCAGCGCCCTCAGCGTGACCGCGCCGTCCCGCTTGGCGAAGCGCCGCCCGTCCGTCCCGATCACCAGCCGGTGGTGGCGGTAAACCGGCGTCGGCCAGTCCATCAGCGCTTGAATGAGGGCCTGGATGTGGGTCGCCTCGAACAGGTCCTGACCCCGGATGACGTGGCTGACCCCCTGCAGCGCGTCGTCGTGGGTCACCGCCAGATGATAGGCCGTCCCGGCGTCCTTGCGGGCCAGGACGACGTCACCCGCGGTCTCCGGCAGGGCGCGGATCAGGCCGCGCTCCCCCTGCGGGCCTTCGCCTTCCTCGATGAACGAAAGCCTGTCCCACCGCGCGCCGCCCAACGCCTCGCGCGCCCGGTCCAGCGACAGCCGCCAGGCGAAGGCGCGGCCCTCGCCCAGCATCCCGGCCTCATCGTCGGGCGCGTGGGGGCCGGGGCGCACGGCCTCCACCGCTCCGTGCGGCGCGTCGCCGATGCCGTCGAGGATCTCCTTGCGGGTACGAAAGCATCGGTAGAGCAGGCCGCGCGTCCGCAACGTCTGCACCACCGACGCATAGTCCGGCAGGTGATCCGACTGCCGCCGGACCGGCTCCTCCCAATCCAGGCCCAGCCAGGTCAGGTCCTCGACGATCCCGGTCTCGAACTCGGGCCGGCACCGGGTCGGGTCGATGTCCTCGACGCGAAGCAGGAACCGCCCGCCTTCCGCCCTCGCCGCCGTCCACGCCGTCAGGGCAGAGAAGGCATGGCCCTTGTGCAGGCGGCCGGTCGGCGAGGGGGCGAAGCGGGTGGTGAACATGTGGGCCAGACTAGCGGGAACCGGCCGTCGTCGTCAGGCCTCGCGACCGGGCGCTTGTCAGGCCGGCGGGCGACGCTAGAGCTTGATCGTTTTAGGCGTGATCGCTTCGCGATTCCGCCGCTGCCGTGAATCAGGCTCCAGCATGATCCAGGAGCGAAATCCGGGTTCGGACGCGATCGCGTCCAAACCGATTTCGCTCTAGGCTTGCTCATGGTTCTCGTCCTGATCCCCGCCGACATCGCCGCCGCCCGACTGGCGCTGGTGGCGCTCGACCCCGCCCTGGCCCAGGCCCATGCCCAAACAGCCCCGTTCGACTGGCGCATGCGCACGGGTGGGTTCGAAGGTCTGTTCCGGATGATCGTCGAACAGCAGGTCTCGGTCGCCTCCGCCGCGTCGGTCTGGAAACGCGTTGTCGAAGGTCTGCACGGAGAGATCACGCCCCGAACCGTTCTGGCGCTTGAGGTCGACCATTTGCGGACCTTCGGCCTGTCGGGCCAGAAGGCGCGTTACGGCCACGAGATCGCCCGCGCGCAGGTCGACGGCCGGATTGACTTCGACCATCTGGAAACCCTGTCCGACGCCGAGGCCATCGCCCGACTGGTGGCGATCAAGGGCGTCGGCAAATGGACGGCGGAAACCTTCCTGATGTTATGCGAGGGGCGGCTGGACATCTTCCCCGGCGGCGACATCGCCTTGCAGGAGGCGATACGCTGGGCCGACGGCGCCGCTCTGCGTCCGCGCGAGCAGGAAGCCCATGCCCGCGCGGAAATCTGGCGACCCCACCGTAGCGTGGCGGCGCTTCTGCTGTGGGGGTGGTATGTAGCGGTGAAGCGCGGGGAGGTCGTGCTGGAGCCCGCCAATCCATGACGCCACTGGCCGATCCCGTCCTGACCGATCCCCAGACCGTGCTCGGCGCGCTCGATTTCGCGGGCGTGGCCGTCTTCGCCGCGACCGGGGCCCTGGCGGCGGCGCGCGAACGGCAGGACCTGGTCACCTTCGCCTTCTTTGGGGCCATCACCGGCGTCGGCGGCGGCACCCTGCGAGACCTGCTGATCGGTGCGCCGGTCTTCTGGGTGCAGGACTGGCGCTATATCGCCGTCTGCCTGTTGGCCACCCTGGGGGTGTGGATGCTGGGCGCGCGGCCGTGGCGGTTCAGGGCCCTGCTTTGGCTCGATGCGATCGGTCTGGCCGCCTATGGCGTGCTGGGCGCGGCCAAGGCCGCCGCCTACGACATGGCCCCGTTGATCTGCATCGTCATGGGCGCTCTGACCGCCTGTTTCGGCGGCGTGGTGCGCGACCTGCTGGCGGGTCAGCCCTCCATCCTGCTGCGGCGCGAGATCACCGTCTCTGCGGCCCTGCTGGCGGCCACCGTCTTCGTCGTCGCGCGGTTCGTCGGGTTGGACGCCTGGCCCGCCGCCCTGGTTGCCGCGCCCTGTGGCGTCGCCCTGCGCGCGGGCGCATTGATCTGGGGCTGGAGCCTTCCCGCTTTTCCTGGAGACGCGACCCGGAGCTGAGCGTTACGGAACTGTCTCGGGGCGGTCATCGCCAGACCGCCGAATCAAGGATAGGTTTCCAGCACAGCCAAGGAAGGAGCCTTGTCTTCAGTACTCTCGCGTCCATCCACGCTCCGACGGCAAGGCCCTGATGCCGGTGCTTGATCGTCCGCCTTCCGGCTGGCCCGCGTTGGTGCTGAACGCCGATTTTCGGCCGTTGTCCTACTATCCCCTGTCGATCTGGCCGTGGGAGGAAGTGGTCAAGGCGGTCTATCAGAACCGCGTCGACGTAGTGTCAACCTATGACAAGGTTGTCCGCAGCCCCTCGATGGAAATGGTCCTGCCCAGCGTCATCGCGCTGAAGAGCTACGTCGATCAGGACCGCCAGCCAGCCTTCACCCGTTTCAACGTCTTCCTGCGCGACGGTTTCGCCTGCCAGTACTGCCGCTCGACGGCCGAGCTGACCTTCGATCACGTCGTGCCGCGTTCGAAGGGCGGCCGCACCACCTGGGAAAACATCGTCGCCGCCTGTTCGCCCTGCAATCTGCGCAAGGGTGGGCGCACGCCCCGGCAGGCCGGCATGCCGTTGCGCCGTGCGCCGCTCCGTCCGAATGCGTGGCAGCTGCAGGAATTCGGACGCCGCTTCCCGCCCCACTACCTGCACCAGAGCTGGCTCGACTACCTGTATTGGGACATCGAACTGGAGCCGTAGGGTTGATCGGCGACCGACTGGAACACCGGCCCAACCCCGACGTTGACGGCGTGCCCCCATTGCGCCAGTCGAGCCCTCATGAAAATCCGTGTCCGCGCCGATCTGGTTTATCGCTTCGATCCGCCGACGGACGCGATCTACAAGATCCAGGTCGCCCACTGGCCGGGCCAGACGGTGATCGAGGAAAGCATGACCACCACGCCCTCCATCGCCTTCGTCGAGGACCAAGACGAGGAGTTCGGGGCCCGGACGCTGCGCGCCCACCTGTCGGGCGAGGTGGCCCTGACCTATACTGCCGTAGTCGACAACGGCGTGCTCAAGGGCTTGCCGCCCGTTACGGTTCAGCACGACTGGGGCGACCTGCCTGCGGATGTGCTGACCTACCTCTGGCCCAGCCGCTATTGCCCTTCCGACCAGTTTGGTCGTTTCGCCGAGCGGACCTTCGGCGGCACGGTCGGCGGCGACCGGGTGCTGAAGATACTCGAATGGATCAAGGCCGAGATCGACTATGAGCCAGGCGCGTCGGACAGCGAGACCACCGCGGCCCGCACCTTCATCGACCGCGCCGGGGTGTGTCGCGACTTTACCCATATGGGCATCACCCTGTGCCGCGCCTCGGGCATTCCGGCGCGGGCGGTCAGCGCCTTCGCGCACCAGCTGAACCCGCCGGACTTCCACGCCATCTTCGAGGTCTGGCTTTCGAACGGCTGGTGGCTGGTCGATCCCACGGGGCTGGCACCGGTCGAGGGTCTGGTGCGCATCGCCTGCGGCCGCGACGCCGCCGACATCGCCTTCCTGACCACCCAAGGCCGCTGCGAGCTGGTTCGTCAGTCGGTGACGGCGGAAGCGATCTAGACGACTCTTGCTTCAGGTCGAATCGACCTGAATCCAAAAAATGGTCCAGAATCATGCTGGAGCGAAATCTGAGCCTTGATGGACTGCGTCCATCAAGGCTCAGATTTCGCTCTAGGCCCTGACCGGTTGATGAGGAATCGCTTCGCGATACCGCCGATGCCGTGAATCAGGCTCCAGCATGATCCTGGAGCGAACTCGCCGACGGCAGGCTGATGATGAAGCGGGCCCCGGTTCCCTCGCGGTCTTCCACCCTCACGCTGCCCCCGGCCTGAGCGGCGGCGCCCGCGACCTGGGCCAGGCCCAGACCCGTGCCTTGACCCGCCGGCTTGGTGGTGAAGAAGGGCTCGAACAGCCGTTCCCGGAGGGCGGCGGGGATGCCGGTGCCCGTGTCGGTGACGGCGATCTCGACCATGCCCCCGGCCCGGCGGGCCGAGACGTCGAGCGCGCCTTGGCCGGCCATCGCGTCGCGAGCGTTGATGGCCAGGTTCAGCAGCGCGAGCTCCAGCTGGTCGCGATTAGCGACGGCCGTCCCCGCGTCCGCCGCCGCGGCGATGGTCAGGGTCACACCGTCGCCGACCGATTGGCGCAGCAGTTCGCTGACGTCGTTCAGCAAAGCCGCGACATCCACCGCCTCCTTGTCGGCCCCACCCTCGCGCGCGAAGCTGAGCAGCTGGTTCGACAGTCGCGCGCCCCGCTGCGCGGCCTCCAGCGCCATTCCGGCCCGTCGCTTGACGTCGGCCGCGACGTCCGCCGAGCGGATGCGCTCAAGATTTCCGATGACCACGGTCAGCAGGTTGTTGAAGTCATGGGCCACCCCGCTGCTGAACCGGCCGATGGCCTCGCCCTTCTGCAGGCGCAGCATCTGCTCCTCGGTGCGTCGCCGCGCGGCCATGTCGATCAGGCCGTAGGTAATGACGCCCCCGCCTGCCAACAGGGTTGCCAAGGCTCCGCCGACCAGGACGATGAACAGCCAGAAGCGGGGTGTATCGATCAACTTGTTGCTCACGGCGACGTGGGCGGACCAGTCGCTGGAGACCGAGGTGAAATAGGCGGAGTAGTTCTCCAGTCCCTCATAGGTCCGGCCGCGATAGACGCCGGTGCCACCCTTGGCGACCGCGTTACGGACATAGATGGTGGCCGGGGTTCCAACACGCTTGTCGAAGTCCAGCGAACGGGCGACGAAATTTCCCCTGCGGTCGACGAGGGCGATGACCACCCCTTCGTCGACCTCGCGCATCAACATCGATTGATAATCGCGCGGATCAATCAGGGCGACCAGGTCGAAGCCTGGCGCACCGGGAAGGGGTTGGTGCAGGATCACGCATGGACAGCCGTCACCGGTACGCACGAGTTCCAGATCGGTGCCGGTGGGAACGGGACGCGGTGCGCCACCGTCTGCGACGCGGGTGTCGACCACGGCACGGCCGGTTCGCTCGTCGACCACCAGAACGGCGCGCCAGCCCGGATTGACCGACATGACGCTGCGCGAGCGCCGGGCTGCCGCACGCCAGTCGCGCCGCATCAGCGTATCGGCGGTTGAAAACGTCCTCAGGGCACCGCGCTCGACGGCCAGCTGGTTGTCCACCGCCGTGATCAGCGACTTCGCCTTGTCCAGCGCCCGCACCTCGACCGTGGCCTGCGCGCGCATGAGGCCGAGGATCAGAGCCCAGGCCAGCAGCAGAATGGCGGGCAGCAGGAGCAATCCGCCGATTATGATCAGCAGTCTCTGTCCAGACCCCACAGCCAAAGGTCGCATTCGTGCGGGCCTTCCTCGTTCCGACTCACGGTAAAGCTTGATGTCCGGTTTGGTTTCACCCGTGCCATCGATCAGTCCGGTGATCCTGCCGCCTTCCATCTCTCGATGAATTCCAGCCGCCTCAGCACCTTGTTCTCCGGGTCGATCAGGACGTGCGCGCCCTCGGCCGCGGCCACGCGCCCATGCCCGCCGGTCATGGCCACCGTGCGGCGTCGACCGTCGATCTCGACCTCGACCGGCATCGGAAAGACCCCGCCGTCGCCGGTGACCCATTCCAGCGTCAGGCCCCGGTCGTCCCGCGTCTGGCGCAGGTCGGGCAGGGCTGCCTGATACAGATAGCCCCGGAAGAACCAGGCCAGGTCGCGACCGCTCTCCGCAGTGACGATGGCCAGGAATTCGTCGGTCGAGGCGTTGCGCGGCCGGAATTCACCCGGGCGCGGCGTCGGCGTGCCGTAGATCAGTCGCGTCAAGGCGCGGAAGAAGGCCTCGTCGCCGATCAGCATGCGCAGGCTGTGCGCGATCAGCGAACCCTTGTTGTAGATGTCCAGGCCAGGCCCGACGCCGCCCTGATAGACCTGGTCCTCGGTCTTGTCCTCGCCGGACACGACGGGGAATGTGTTGAGCAGGTCATTGCGCTGATCGAGCAGCTCGGCCTGCATGTAGCGGTCGCCGTTCAACCAGCCCAGGTAGAGCGGCTGCATATAGCTGCCCAATCCCTCGTGCAGCCACATGTCGTCGGCGTTGCTGTTGGTCATCTGGTTGCCGAACCACTCGTGCGCCATCTCGTGGTGCAGCAGCCAGTCGTAGTTCTTGCCGTCCAGCCTGTAGCCGTTGCCGTAGGCGTTGATCGTCTGGTGCTCCATGCCCAGGTGCGGCGTCGCGACGACCCCCAGCTTCTCGTCGGCGAAAGGATAGGGGCCGACGGTCGCCTCATAGAAGTCGATCATGGGCGTGATCTCGTCGAACAGGGCGCGGGCCTTGGCCGGATCGTCGGACGCCAGATGCCAGTACTGGATCGGGAAGCTGTTGCCGAAGCGGCTCTGGTAGGTGTCGCTGATCTCGACGTAGGGGCCGATGTTCAGGGCGATCGCATACGTATTGGGATTGGCGGCGGACCAGTTCCAGGTCGTCCAGCCGTCGCCGTGGTCGGTCTTGCCCAGGAATTTTCCGTTGGACGGCGCCGACAGGTTCGACGGCACGGTGATGTGCAGGTCCACCCGTCCCGGCTCGGCCAGCGGATGGTCGATACAGGGCCAGAAGAGGTCGCAGCCTTCGGGCTGGACGGCCGTGGCCACCCATGGCTCGCCTGACGGCGCCTTGCCCCAGACGAAACCGCCGTCCCACGGCGCGTTCGGCGCGATCCGGGGTTGGCCGGCATAGGCGACGCGCAACTGGACCCTTCCCCCCGCAGGCAGGTGCTCGACCAGCTCGACCGTCAGCCGCCCCTCCGGGTTGGACCAGCGGTCGCCGGGGACCACGGTCCCGTCGACCGCGACCTCGGAAATGATCAGCAGGGTGTCCAGCTCGACGGCCAGCCGTTCAATCGGCGCCGTCGCGGTGAAGTCCAGGACCGCCACGCCTTCGATGGCCTTGTCGTCCGGCATGACCTTCAAGGTCAGGTCGGCCACGTCGAACCGCATGGCCAACTGCTCGGGCGTGCGCGGCTGGTCGGTGCCCAGGGTGAAGGCGGTCGATTCGCGCGCCGGGGCCGTGGCGGCGGGCGTCAGGATGGCCGCAGCTTCGGGCCTTTGCGGCAAGACGTCCAGCGGTTCAACCGACGAGGTGACGGTGATCGACATACAGCCAGACAAGGCCAGTGCGGACAAGCCGGCTGCGACAATCGACAAAGGCCTTAACGACACGGACGGCGGCTCCCCGAAAACAGACCCACAGCCTAAACGGCGGCGGCCTTGATGCAATCGCCCCGCTCAGAAGTGCGCTCTTTTCGTTGCGCCGTCGTGGCGCGTCGCGCCCATCTGGCCCCGCGTCATGTCGCCAGAATCCAGCCGTGTCGGCCATAGAAAAAGGCCGGCGTTTCCGCAGGCCTTTTCAGATCTTCAATGCGGACGACCGATCAGGCGGCGGCGGCTTGCTCTGCCAGCTTGGCCTTCACCTGGCGCTTGATGCGCTGGGCGGCGATCGACAGCTGCTCGTCCTTGGCCTTGACGATGAACGGGTCGAGGCCGCCTTTATAGTCGAGGGTGCGCAGGGCGGCGTTGGAGATGCGCAGGCTGAAGGACTGGCCGAGGGCTTCCGAGGCGACCTTGACCGTCTTCAGCGACGGCAGGAAGCGGCGCTTGGTCTTGACGTTCGAGTGGCTCACGCTGTGGCCGACCATCGGGCCGATACCGGTGAGTTCGCAGCGACGCGACATCTGACTATCCTTCGGGCGGCGTCCACATGACGTGCGGACGCGTGAAACAGGTGCGCGCGGGAGGTCATCCCGCGCGAGAGGGGGGCGTATAGAGGAGGAGACGCCGCCGCGTCAAGGGTTGGAGCGGCCGCGATGCCCGTTCAGCCGCCGTTCAAATCCCGACATATATTTCGCATAGCCTCAACCCTTCGACTTTCCGGGAAAGACTGCATGACCCCCGCCCGCTCGCTTGTCGCCGCCATGATCGCCGGAGCCGCCCTGGTGGCACCTTCGGCCTCGACCATGGCCGCCATGGCCCCCCAGTCGAGCGCGGACACGGTGCTGCCCGGATACTGGCAATACACCACCAGCGCGGTCGGCGTGCGTGACACCGAGACCAAATGCGTGCGCCCCAGCGAGATCAACCGATTCTTCGGCGGCCTGTCGACGCGTCGCTGGCGCTGCGAATACCCGGTGCGCCAGGTCGGGGCCGGCAACGCCCGCTTCGAGGGCACCTGTACCGACCGCAAGGGCCGCCGCGTCAACGTGCGCCTGAACGGCACCTATCTGCAGGAGAGCTTCACCTTCAGGGGTGGCGCCCAGTTGGCCCGAGGCACGCCTTATCTGCCCGCCAGCATAACCGCCCGCCGCCTGAACGCCCAGTGCCCGGCCAACGCCGAGTATTTCTGACCGCCTCAAAGCAAAAGGCCCCGGAACGCTCCGGGGCCTTTCGTTCATTCAACGATGCGCTCGGCTCAAGCCGCTTCGGCCTCGGCTTCTTCGGCGGCTTCGGCGGCGGCGATGACGGCCTTCTTGGCGCTCAGCGACTTGCCCAGCAGTTCGACGGCGGCGACCTTGTCGATGCGGTTGGCGGCGGCGACTTCGCGGGCCATGCGGTCCAGGGCCGATTCATAGAGCTGACGCTCTGAATAGGACTGTTCCGGCTGGCTGTCGGCGCGGTGCAGGTCGCGGACCACTTCGGCGATCGAGATCAGGTCGCCGGAGTTGATCTTGGCTTCGTATTCCTGGGCGCGGCGCGACCACATGGTGCGCTTGATGCGGGCGCGGCCCTTGAGGGTCGTCAGCGCCCTGGTCACCACGTCGTCGGAGGCCAGGGTGCGCAGGCCGGCGGTCTTGGCCTTCTTGGTCGGGACGCGCAGGGTCATCTTCTCGTGGTCGAAGGTCACGACATAGACCTCCAGCGACATGCCCGCGACTTCCTGGACCTCGACGGCCGCCACCTTGCCGACGCCGTGCGCCGGATAGACGACCGCGTCGCCAATCTTGAATTCCAGAACGCTCTTGGTGGTCATGTCATTCCTTTCCCGGACTCAGGGCGGATGAAACGGAAACGCAAGTGACGACGATGGGCGCTCCGACGACGGCGAACCGTCGGCGGCGCAGCTCTATCAATCGTCAGGAGCGGAAACGGATCACCAGACCTCTGGCCGACCCCGCCTTCGTGGGCGGAGTTCTGTCGCAAACGCGGGCGGCGCGAGAAAATCGCCTGCCGCCCGACCCAATGAGGGGAACCTATCACAAAATTGCGGAATTTCAAAACGTCCGCAGCGTCAGCATACGGAAGGTCGTAAATACTCTCCAGAGACCGAACGGCGATCAGGAGCCCTTGCCGGGTTTCTCGGAGAAATACTTCTCGAACTTGCCGGTCTCGCGCTCGAACTGTTCGCCGTCGGCGGGCGGCGTGCCCTTGACCGTGATGTTGGGCCAGACCTTGGCGTATTCGGAGTTGACGATCAGCCATTTGCCGTCGGGCTCGTCCTCGGTGTCGGGCTTGATCGCATCGACGGGGCATTCCGGCTCGCAGACGCCGCAGTCGATGCACTCGTCCGGCGCGATGACGAGAAAATTCTCGCCCTCATAGAAGCAGTCGACCGGGCACACCTCAATGCAGTCCATGAACTTACATTTCACGCAGGCGTCGGTGACGATGTAGGTCATGGGGCGGTCAGGACGCGATCAGATGGCGTGAGGAAGGGGCAGCGCAAATGGCCCCGGCATGGGCGGGTGTCAACCGGCAGGACGCGTCGGCAGGCGGTAAAGCCCGCGCGCATCCTCCGGCGGCCCACGCCGGTCGCCCAGCGCCGCGACCGTAAGTTCGGTCAGCCGCCCGCCGAGGGCGAAAACCAGCGTGTCGCCGACGTGGACGCAGCGGCTGGGCTTGTCGAGCCGGGTCTGGACGCCGTTGTGCGTCAGTCGCACCAGACCGCCCTCGACCATGGCGGCGGCCAAAGACCGGGTCTTCGCGAACCGCGCCCGCCATAGCCAAAGGTCGATGCGGCATGAAGCTGACACCTGATTTCCGCTGATCCCGGCCTTCGCCGGGATGAGCGGAAGATGAAGAGAATTCATGCGGGTCTCCTGCGCTGGCGCGCCCGCTTTTGTCGCGCTGGGGCAGGCGGCGTGGTCAGCGCCGAAAGGGCCGCGAACGGCGAGTCCTTTATTGGCCTCGCCCCGGAGTCGCGGTCGGGATTTTTCGCCCGCGTCGCTTTCAGCGTCGTAATCAGGGCCTTCGCCTCCGCAGCCATGATCCCCAGTTCGGCCAGGTCGATGTCGCTCAGGACGCCTTTCGCCCGGTCCCGCCGTTCGCTTATGGCCTCCAACACCTCGACGCCGGCGGCGAACCGTCCGACCGCCCGCATTCCGAAGGCCGACAACAACCGCGCCGACGGCGGCTGTTCTTGCAGTGGGGTCAGCCCCGCTGTTTTCGGCCGGAACGACTCGCCGGTGACGAAGGCCTGGGCCAGCGCCTTGCCGCGGGGCTTCAGCACGCCCGGCAACCAGACCGAATGCGCCCCCAGGCGGATACCGAAGGTTTTCAGCGTCCGGCGTTCGACCTGGCTCAGCGCCGCCAGATCGCGCTCGACGTCGCGCCGGTTGATGACGCCGCCCGCCTCGACCAGCCGCCAGGCGACGCCGCGCGGCAGACCCTTCAGCGTCCCGTCCTCCATCGCCGTCTTCAGTCGTCGCAACGGCTTCAGCGCGCGCCCCGCCTCGGCCGCCAGCCAGGCCTCAAGGCGCCGTTGCGCCCGCTCGCGCGCCGCGACCGGCCCCAGATCGCCCAGCAGGCGGACTCGTGGCGCGAACCACGTCCCGCCCGAGACCTGCCCCGCCTGATCGCCGCGCCAAAGCACCGCGCCGTCCGGGGTGATGGAGAAGGCCTCGTCCGGTTCTGCCGCCAGCCGCCCCAGCCGTCGGGCGATCTCCGGCGTCACCGCCTGCCGGGCCGCGTGGCGCAAGATCCGGTCCTCCAGCGCGCTGGAGCCCTTGTCCATTTCGAAGGCCACGCCCGACAGCCGCCCGACCGAATGGCCCTCGACCACCACCGCGCCGTCGGCCTCGACGGCCGCGAACGCGTCTTCGCGCGCGTTCAGCGCCTGCATCAGGGCGGTCGTGCGCCGGTCCACGAACCGCGCCGTCAGTCGGGCGTGCAGCACGTCCGACAGCCGCTCCTCCAGCGCCCTGGTCCGGTCGCGCCAGCTCTGCGCCTGATCCAGCCAGTCTGGGCGATTGGCGATGTAGCTGAGGGTTCTCACGCCGCTCAGCCGCGCCGAAAGCTGGTCGATCTGGCCGTCGTCGCGATCCAGTTCGGCGAAGCGCGGCGCGACCCAGTCTTCGGTCAGCCGCCCGCGCTTGCCGGTCAGCGCCTGGAAGATCTCTTTCGACAGGCGCCCGTGCTCGTCCAGCGTCGTCTTCTGGAAGTCGGGCAATTGGCAGGCTTCCCACAGCCGCATGATGGCCCCGCGCGATCGACCGACGCGCGCCACGTCATCGTCCTTGATCAGGCGGCGCAGCAGGGTCTCGTCAAGCGCCGGCTGGGTCAGGTTCAGTGCCCGCACGCCCGGCGTCACCGTCAGCGAGCGCAGCAGGTCGGGCAGGGTGTCGAAATCCAGCCGGGCATTGCGCCACTCGGCTCCCTCGACCGGATCGAACCGGTGCTCGACCACCTGTTCTATCAGGTCGGGGTCCAGCTCCAGCGATTCGCCCGTGATGCCGAAGGTTCCGTCGCGCAGATGCCTTCCCGCCCGCCCGGCGATCTGGCCGATCTCGTGCGCGTGCAGCCAGCGCGTCCGCCGTCCGTCGAACTTGCGCAGACCCGCGAAAGCCACGTGGTCGACGTCCATGTTCAGCCCCATGCCGATGGCGTCGGTGGCGACCAGAAAGTCCACCTCGCCGGACTGGAACAGCTCGACCTGGGCGTTGCGGGTGCGGGGGCTCAAACTGCCCATGACCACCGCAGCCCCGCCTCTCTGACGGCGCAGCAGTTCGGCGATGGCGTAGACCTGCTCGGTCGAGAAGGCGACGACGGCGCTGCGGCGGGGCAGGCGGGTCAGCTTTTTGGACCCGGCATAGGACAGGGACGACAACCGGTCGCGCTGGACGATCTCGACGTCGGGGACCAGCGCCCGCATCAGCGGCGCCATCGTCCCTGCGCCCAGGAACATGGTCTCGAACCGGCCGCGCGCGTGCAGCAGCCGCTGGGTGAAGACGTGGCCGCGCTCGGGATCGGCGACCAGCTGGATTTCGTCGACGGCCAGGAACTCGACCGACCGCTCCAGCGGCATGGCCTCGACCGTGCAGACGAAATAGTGGGCGCGTGGCGGGACGATCTTTTCCTCGCCGGTGATCAGCGCCACCGCCGACGCCCCGCGCCGCTTGACGATCCGGTCATAGATCTCGCGCGCCAGTAGCCGCAGCGGCAGGCCGATCATGCCCGAGGCGTGACCCAGCATCCGCTCGACCGCCAGATGGGTCTTGCCGGTGTTGGTGGGGCCCAGGACCGCGACGACGCGCGAGGGGGCCTGACCGGAGGGGCGGTCGCTCATGATGGAGGCAAGGTGGCGCGTCCCGCCCTGTTCCTCAAGCGGTACCTTGGGCGGCCTTTTGACCCGGCTCCCGGAGACCTAGAGCAGCCGCCCGCTGAGTTGAATCGAATGTGATCGAGCGGGGGATTCCCATCGGGTCCGAACCGTGAGTCCATGGGTCTTCTGATTGGGAGGCTATTATGGGCAAGGCGCGTTCGGACGATCTTCGGGAGCGTGT
>NZ_JBDNHO010000055.1:0-2618 GCF_041688735.1 Brevundimonas sp. | reverse complement strand
CGATCGCCTCCCAGGCCATGCAGGCTTCCAGCAGATGCATATGGGCGTTGGCCTGATACGGGTGCTCCCCCGTTTCGCGCCACCCGCCCGCCGGCGTCCGCAGGACGGCGAGGGCTTCGCGAAGGGCGTGCGCCCGATCGGTCATCATCGCCGGATCGATCCCGGCCTTGGCGGCGGCGGCGAAGGCGAACAGGGCGAAGGCCTGGTCGTAAAGGAAGGCGCTGTCGTCCAGGACTGCGCCCGTGGACGAAACCCGCGTGCGATAAAGGCCGTCAGGGCGTCGGTTGGTCGCCTCGAACCGGTCGAGGCTTCGCTCGACGAGGCCACGCCATGGGCCGCTCCAGCCGGCGGTGCTGGCGGTGCTGGCGGCGCAATAGACATAGGCCTGGCGGGCCTGCACGCGCGCGCGCCGGAAATCGCCCGACACGGCGCCTGACAGGTCGATCGTCTCGCGGAACCCGCCATCAGCGTCCGCGCCGATCGTGGCCCAGACCGGCAGGGCGTTTAACCGGATCCACCGGTCGAAGGTTCGCGCCAGATCCGCCAGCGGCTGTCTGCAGACGACCGCACCTTGGGCATGGGCGGGGGAAACCGACCGGATGCGCTCGACCAGACCCTTCACCTCCTGCGCCCGGTCCAGGCTGCAGACCAGAATGGCGTCGGGCTCGGCGATGATGGCGATGTTCGAAACGCCAACGGTGGCGACGATCATGCCGCTCGCGGCGCGGACCAGACCGGAATCGCCGTCCGCCGCGATCCAGACGCCGCGATCCCCGGTGCCGAGGGCTTCGACCGCGTCCCAGGCCCCGAGATCGGACCAGCGATAGTCAACCGGCATCACAGAAATCCGGTCGCTGCGTTCCATGACGGCATAGTCGATCGATATCTTCGGCGCGTCCCGGAAGGCGTCGGTCAGCACCATCACGCGCTCCATCTCCTCGGGCAAGGCCGCGCGCGCCGCCGCCGAGACCTCGGGCGCGAACGCGTCCAATTGGTTCAGCAGCACGTCGGCACTGACCATGAAGTTACCGCTGTTCCAGAGATAGCCGTCGCGGACATAGATTTCCGCCTGGGCCCGGTCCGGCTTTTCCACGAACGCCCGGACGGGAGACAAGCCCTCCGTCTGGGGCTGGATGTAGCCATAGGCCGAGGACGGCTCCGTCGGCCGCACGCCGAAGGTGATGATCTGCCCCTCCTGCGCGGCATCGACGGCTTGAAGAACGGCGTCCCGAAACGCCCGGTCGTCGGGAATGTGGTGATCCGAGGCGACGAACAGGGCGACGCCGCCGGGGGCGGAGCGTGCGATCCAGGCGGCGGCGGCGGCCATGGCGGCGGCAGAGTCCCGCCCCTCGGGCTCCAGGAGAACGACGGCGTCCAAGCCGAGCGCCGACAGCTGTTCGAGGATGAACGGCCGGTGCGCCTGCCCGGCCACCACCACAAGCCGTCCACCGTCACCGGCGAGAGGCGCCACCCGTAAAGCCGTCTCCTGAAACAGCGACAGGTCGCTGGCCAGGTCGATGAACTGCTTGGGTCGGGCGGGCCGCGACGCCGGCCACAGCCGTGTTCCGGCGCCGCCGCAGAGTATCACCGGAAAAATAGCCATGGTCGCTCCCTGCCCGTTCCTTACGGCATCAGGCGGCGGGAGCAACCACGGCGCAACGGATCAGAACGCGCGTCGCCAGCTGCCCGTCAATGTGAAGGCCGTCGGTGACGCGGCGATGTTGCGGTCGTCGCGGGTCACCACCGCGCGGAGATCCAGCGCCGATCCGTCGCCGAGGCGATGCACGCTGCCCAGGGCCAGATCGATCTGGCGGCCGCTCGGGGTGACGGAGAATCGTCGCTCCGAGAATGTAAGAGCATCGAAATAGTCCTCGGGACTGTCGGCCAGCAAGGCGGAGAAGATGCCGCTTTCGGCGCGCAACGGCTGGCTGACGGACCAGGTCAGGCTTTCGCAGGCGAAGCCCAGCTGGTGGCAGAAGGTCGTCAGGCCCAGCGCCCAGGTCGAGCTGATCGCGCTCTCGGACAAGGTCAGGAACTGTCCCGCCAGATCGGTGCGGGAAAAGCCCATCTCGGCCGTCAGGAACAGATTGTCCATCAGGGTGAACTGGCCGGCGACCGAGCCGAAGGTCGTGGCGCTGGGCAGGGCGAAGCCGGAGTTCAGCGGCGCATACGAACCCAGCGGCCCCATCTTTTCGTCCAGACCACCGACGGCGAACTTGAGCCGCGCGGTGTCGGAGGCGTTCCAGTCGGCGACGAAACGGGCGTAGCTGGAGACATCGTCCTCGCGGGCCTGGAACGGCATGGCGCGATCGCCCACGCCGGTATCCGCCGACAGGGTCAGATTGCCCAGGCGAACCGCGCCCAGCCAGGCCCGATCGACCTGGGCCAGGGAGGCGAAGGTATCGGCCGCGCCGACCGCGAAGGGCGAGCGGGCGCCGTTCTGACCTTGCCAGAAGGCCATGGTGCCGCGCCCGGCTGAAAACTCGACCATGACGTCCTCGCGGCGCCGTTCGTCGAGCCAGGGCGTGATGACGCTGGTGGCCGAGGCCAGGTCGAAGCCGGTGTCCTCGACCGCCGCGCTGGTGGTCAGCGACAGGGTCGAACCGAACGGGCCCTCG
>NZ_JBDNHO010000054.1:0-56409 GCF_041688735.1 Brevundimonas sp. | reverse complement strand
CTAGAAGCCAGAAATGTCGGTTCCGAACCCATTCCTCGGGTGTCCAGCGCCGGATTACCGAGGTGGCGCCGGAGTTTCGGACAGCAGGCTAAGGTGGGCTCTACCTTTTTGAAGGACGGACCTCATGACTGGGAAGCGGAACCGATGACGCTTGAACTTGACCGGATTCACCTCGCCTCCTGGCCATCAGGCCCAAACCGGAGACGATTTAGAGTTTGCCTGACAGCACCGCCATCGTTCTGAATAAGGGGGGTCTTTATTTCGGGGGTCGCCCCCGTATCGACGCGCCGGTCAAGACCGCGTTACCATACGCCCCCGCGACCAGCGGGCGATCGAGGGCGAAATCCAGAATCATCGGGAAGTAGCCCGACGCATAGCCGGTCTGAACGCGCTCGCCTTTGGCCCCGGGACGAAAGGTGATGATGCCATGGTCCGTTTCGGGGAAGTCGGCCAGGGTGATGCGGCGGCCCTCGCTAATCAAGCGGGTGAGGAGCCCGCGCGTCGTCGCCGGCGGCGCCGACCGATCGGCCCCCGCAAGCATCCATAACAGCGGCACCTCAAGCGCCCTCAGCGGCGGTTCTGACTGGTGGTCCCAACTCGTTCCGACATCGCGCGATGGTCCAAAAATGCGGAGGACCCACGGGGGATAGCGGACCAATTCGCCTGTGAACTCGCCCTTTACATGGGCGAACCACGGTTCATCGCCATACCGGCGCTTGAGTCGGCCCAGTTCCGCATAACCGGATCGATAGCGGGACGCGATCACCACGCCTGCGGCGTCTGCCAGTTCTCCGGCCTTGCGCTGGGCTTCCGCGTCGAACCCGGCCTCGGCGACGTCCTGTATGGTTTCGGCCCGGTTCTCCTCGAGAGGGCTCTCGGTCAGGCCGAAGCCGACGATCACGAATTCGACTGGCGTGAGGCCCGCCGCCAAGGGCGCGACCCAGCCGCCCTGACTGCCCGCGTGCAGCCCCACTCGTCCCGCCCGCCTTCCCGCCAAGCGGCGCGCCTCGTGCACCGCCGCCGCCGCGTCGTCGGCCAGCACCGAAAAATCCTGCGTGTATTCGCCTGTCGAGCCACCCGTACCACGCTTGTCGTAGACGAAGACCCCGACGCCGGAGGCCGGTCCGAGCTGCTGCATGGCGTTGTAGGTCAGGGCGCTGCTCCGCTCGGAGCCATGAACCTCGACCAGAATCGGCACGGCCAGACCGCCGCGTGGCAGGACGAGCCGACCGGCCAGGGTTTCCCCGGCACTTTCGAACCGTGTTTCGACGATGTCGAGTTCCAGCCGGGTCGCGCTTTGCCGGTCGAAGCTGACGAGTCCGCGCGCGCCGTCGCCGAACGTCAACGGCGTGGCGTCGGCCTCGGCGGTCCAGCCGCTGGTCGCGGTCACGGAGCCGCCGTCACCTTCCAGACGCGCAGTCCGGCCATCCAGGGGTCGCCAGCGCAGGGTTCCTTCGGAGGACGGCGAGATCGCCACGATCCGCCCGTCCGCGAGTGACCATGCGCCGGTTCTGGGTCCGAAGGGCGGCTGCTGAGATCCGGGCGCGGCACAGGCCGTGAGACATAGACCAATCGCCAGTGACAGCGCCGCCAGACCTGTATGATTCAGACCCATTGCACCTCCCAAAGCCCACTGAATTTGGCGAACTACCCTGTGTCGGGAGCGGGGATTCGTCAAACGAGGGAGCATCCTGACCAAACCGGCTTCCGGCTCGCGAAGCTGCGGGGACTGGCCGCGAATGACGATGTCCGGTCAATGTCCTTTTCAGCCCGAACGGCTTGCACCGCCGATCGGGGCGGATAACTTGGACGGATGGCGAGATCCGGTAACCCGTTGCACGCTCCACCGCCAATCAGCCCACGTAGCCCGTCTTGACCGTCGTGTAGAACTCGCGGGCGTACGAACCCTGCTCGCGCGGGCCGAAGCTGGAGGCCTTGCGTCCACCAAACGGGGCGTGGGCGTCGACCCCGGCCGTCGGCAGATTGACCATGACCATGCCCGCCTCGGCGTGCCGCAGGAAGTGGCGGGCCTTCGTCAGGCTTTCGGTGCAGATGCCTGCGGACAGGCCGAATTCGGTGGCGTTCGCCACGGCCAGAGCCTCTTCGTAGTCAGCGACGCGGATGACGCCCGCGACGGGACCGAAGACCTCTTCCCGGTTGATCCGCATCTCCGGCGTGGTGTCCAGCACCAGAGCCGGGGCCAGGAACAGTCCCCTGGTGTCGGCGGTCACGACCTCGCCGCCGATCACGCGCCCGCCTTCCTCGGCCGCGATCCGGATATAGTCGCGGTCCTTGTCGAACTGGGCCTGATCGGCGACCGGGCCGATCTGGCTGGTGGGGTCGAGCGCAGGACCGACTTTCAGCGCCTTCATGGCGTCCGTCAGGGCGGCGACGAAGCGATCGTGGACTCCCGCGGTCACGATCAGGCGCGACGAGGCGGTGCAGCGCTGGCCGGTCGAGAAGAAACTACCGTTCAAGGCGGCGTTGACCGCCTTGCCCAGGTCCGCGTCATCAAGGACGACCAGCGGGTTCTTGCCCCCCATCTCGCACTGCACCCGCTTGCCCAGCGCCGCGCATTTCGAGGCCACCGCGCGGCCGGTCGCCACGGATCCCGTGAAGCTGACGCCGTCAACGCCGGGATGGTCGACGAGGGCGTCGCCGATCACTCTGCCGGGTCCCATGACCAAATTGAACACCCCTGCGGGCACGCCCGCTTCGGCCAGGATCTCGGCCAGGGCCCAGGCGCAGCCTGGTGTGGCATCCGCCGGCTTGAGGATGACGACGTTGCCGAACGCCATGGCGGGCGCCGCCTTCCAGGCTGGAATGGCGATCGGGAAATTCCAGGGCGTGATCAGGGCGAAGACCCCGACGGGCTCGCGCGTGATCTCGATGTCCACCCCGACGCGGGTCGAGGCCATCCGCTCGCCGGTCAGCCGCAACGCCTCCCCGGCCATGAATTTGAAGATGTGGCCCGCACGAACCACCTCGCCGACGGCTTCGGGCAGAATCTTGCCCTCCTCGCTCGCCAGCAAGCGTCCCAGCGCCTCGCGACGTTCCAGGATCAAGGTCCCCGCGCGGTCCAGGATGTCCGCGCGATCCTGCGGACTCCGCATAGCCCAAGCCGGAAACGCCGCGCGCGCGGCGTCCACGGCCAGAGCGGCCTGAGCGGCGTCGCCTCGCGCATACTCCCCGACGGCATTGTCCAGATCGGAAGGATTCAGGTTAACGGCGCCGCCGGACCCATGCATCCATTCCCCGCCAATGAAGTTCAGATGCATGCCGCTCACGTCCGCGCTCTTTTTTATGACTGGTGAAACCTATGCCACTCGCGCGCCTTCAGTCCCAACAAGAGTTCTTTGGACCTTGGCGAGAATGGTAGCTTCCAGAACAGTCGTCAGCCGCGTCATGCCTGCTTTTTGACCGCACAAAGGTCAATTAGCTTGATTACCAACGCCTGATCGAACACTGTTATCGGGTCCGGGGGGCTGAAGATGTTTGAAGGTCTGCGCTGCAAACACAAGGGTCATTTGTTCGTGGACAGCCGAAGCATACCCGGTACGACGGTATGCTTGCGCTGTCGGCACAGACAGTCCTTCGACGGCGCGACGATCACGCCGCCCCAAAAGACCGACACGTCCAGCTTCAGGGCGATCGATCTCTCGCCCGAGCGTTGAACGACCTCAAACCAGCCGGCTCTGCACAACCGCCGCCTCGATAAAGCCCGCGAACAGCGGATGCGGCTTGAACGGACGGCTCTTCAACTCCGGGTGATACTGCACGCCGATAAACCAGGGATGGTCATCGCGCTCGACCGTCTCAGGCAGGACGCCGTCGGGAGACAGGCCGGCGAACATCAGTCCGCCCTTCTGCTCGATGGCGTCGCGATAGTTGATGTTGACCTCGTAGCGGTGGCGATGCCGCTCGCTGATGGTGGTCGAGCCGTACATTTCGGCAATCCGTGACCCCGGCTTCAACGCCGAGTCATAGGCACCCAGCCGCATGGTGCCGCCCATATCGCCGCCTTGCTGCCGCAGGACCCTTTCGTTGCCCTGGGTCCATTCCGTCATCAGGCCGACGACGGGCTCGGTCGTGGGGCCAAACTCCGTCGATGAGGCCTTGGGATAGCCGGCCAGGTTCCTGGCCGCCTCGATCACTGCCATCTGCATGCCGAAACAGATGCCGAAATAGGGTATCTTGCGCTCGCGGGCGAAGCGGGCCGCCTCGATCTTGCCCTCCGAGCCCCGCTCCCCGAAGCCGCCGGGCACCAGGATGGCGTGGGCCGACTGCAGACGATCGTCGCAGGCCTCGCGGTCTCCCTCGAAGGTCTCGGCCTCGACCCAGTCGATGTTGACCTTGACGTTGTTGGCCACCCCGCCGTGATGCAGGGCCTCGATCAGGGATTTATAGGCGTCCTTCAGCACCGTATATTTGCCGACCACGGCCACGGTGACCTCGCCGTCTGGATGAAGCCGCCGGCGGGCGATTTCCTGCCACATCGACAGATCGGGCGCCGGGGCGTCGGTCATGCCAAAATGGGCCAGCACCTCGGCGTCCAGCCCCTCGCGGTGATAGTCCAGCGGCACGGCGTAGATGTCGTCCGAGTCCATCGCCTGGATCACGCCCGTCGCGCGGACATTGCAGAACAGGCCGATCTTGCGCTTCTCCTCGGCTGGAATCGGAAATTCGCATCGGCAGAGCAGAATGTCTGGCTGGATGCCGATCGAGCGCAGCTCCTTGACCGAATGCTGCGTCGGCTTGGTTTTCATCTCGCCGGCGGTCTTGATGAACGGCAGCAAAGTCAGGTGCACGAAGCAGGACTGGCCGCGCGGCAGGTCCTGACCCAGCTGGCGGATAGCCTCGAAGAAGGGCAGCCCCTCGATGTCGCCCACCGTGCCTCCGATCTCGACCAGCACGAAGTCCACCTCTGCGCCGTCGTCGGTCAGGGCCGGGGTCAGGCAGAACGATTTGATCTGGTCGGTGACGTGCGGGATCACCTGCACCGTCGCGCCCAGATAGTCGCCTCGGCGTTCCTTCTCGAGGATCGTCGAATAGATGCGGCCCGTCGTGATGTTGTCGGACTTGGCCGCCGACACGCCCGTGAACCGTTCGTAGTGGCCCAGGTCGAGGTCGGTCTCGGCCCCGTCGTCGGTCACGAAGACTTCGCCGTGCTGGTAAGGGCTCATCGTACCCGGATCGACGTTCAGATAGGGGTCGAGCTTACGCAGGCGCACCTTGTAGCCGCGCGCCTGTAAAAGCGCGCCGAGAGCGGCGGAGGCGAGGCCTTTTCCCAATGAGGAGACCACGCCGCCGGTGATGAACACGTAACGGGCCATGGGAGGTTACCTTACCGCCGATTCGGCGGCAGCAGACTGGAGACTTTGAGGGCGGGAGCGGAAGGCGGGGATAAGGTCCCCGCTCATCCTTACTGGGCCGGGGCGGGCTGGGCCGGCGCCGGCGCGGCGGTCGTGCCGCCGGACAGGCTCGACTCGAGGTCTTGCAGCGACGGACCGGTTGTCTGGGCCGGCGTCTCCGGCGTGGCGGCCGCGGGCGTCTGGCCGGGAGGCGGCGTGGCCAGTTCGCCGATGGCGTCCACATCCACGATCGACCGGTCGGCGCGGCTGACGTTGCCCGAGATGGTCAAGCCGACCGCGCACAGGAAGAACAGGATGCCCAGGATCGACGTCGTCCGGGTCAGCAGGTTACCGGCGCCGCGCGCCGTCATGAAGCCCGACGGGCCTCCGCCCATGCCCAGCGCGCCGCCTTCGGAGCGCTGGAGCAGGATCACGGCGGCGAGCGCGACCGAGATGATGATCATGGCGACGAGGAGAATGGTCTGGAGCATGGCAGCCGATATGTGTGGCGCGAGGCCGCGCCGATCAAGCGGCGGCGTCTAACATTGATGACGGGTGGGAGCAAACGGAGGGTGGTGTCAGGTGAGTTCCGCCCAGCCACCCATCACCAGCCAGCTCATGACGCCCTGCGGATGATCCCCAGAAAATCCGCCGCGATCAGCGACGCCCCGCCCACCAACGCCCCGCCGACTTCGGGCACGGCCAGGATCTCGGCGGCGTTGTCCGGCTTGACCGAGCCGCCGTACAGGATGGGCATCCAGCCGGCGGGCAGCCCCAGCCGCTCGATCATCGCCGCTCGCACGGCGCGGTGGACCTCCTCGATCTGCTCCAGGGTCGGCGTCAGGCCCGTGCCGATGGCCCAGACAGGCTCATAGGCGACGGCGAAAGGCGTCGCGGCCAGAACCAGCGGAAGGGATTGCATAACCTGCGTCCGAACCACGTCGACCGCTTGCCCCGCTTGGCGTTGCGCCAGCGTCTCGCCGACGCAGACAATGGGCGATAGTCCCGTCTCGACGGCCGCCACGGCCTTGGCGGCGACAAGGGCGTCGCTCTCGCGGAATTCCTGACGGCGCTCGGAGTGGCCGAGGATGACCAGCGTCGCCCCGGCATCCCGCGCCATCGCGGCGGAAACGCTGCCGGTGAAAGCGCCTGAAGTTTCGGCGCGACAATCCTGTGCGCCCACTTCGATCGCGCTGTGCGCGACCGTTTGCGCCAGCCGGTGGATCAGCGTCGCGGGCGGACACAGGGCGACGCGACACGCGGCAGGTTCCTCGGCCAGCCGGGATTTCAGCGTTTCGACCTCGGCCAGGCTCGCCGCCAGGCCGTTCATTTTCCAGTTGCCGGCGATCAGTTTCACGGATTGTTTCATGCCGCCTGTCTAGGCAAAGCCACCCTCCAAGCCAAGACGCGCCGAACGCACGTTCGTCGCCACCGTCTTGCCGCGTGGGGGCGTCTCCCCCTATAGGCCGAAGAGACCCTCGTCGCCGCTCATCCGCCAGGACCGACCCGAATGATCACCCTGTTCCGCAATTTCGCCAAGTCGAAGTGGGCGATCGGCCTTTTGGCCCTACTGGCGCTCAGCTTGATCATTACCGGCGGCACCCAGATGGACGTGCTGGGCGCCCTGCGTCCGCCGCAGGTTATCGCCGCAGGCGACCGCAGCCTGGACCAGACCGAGTTCCGCCAGATGGTCGAACAGATCCGGTTCCAGAACCAACAGCGCTCCGGCCAGGCCATGACGGTCGAGCAACTGGCCTCCGACCCCAGCTTCGCCCCGGCGTTCGGTCAGCGCGCGCAGGAGCTGGGCTTCCTCGCCTGGGCCTCGGACGCCGGCATTCGCCCTGGCAAGGAGTTGGTCCTTCGCCAGATCCGCGAGATCGAAGCCTTCTTCGATCCGGTAACCCAGAAGTTCGACGAGACCGCCTATCAGGCCCGTCTGGCCGACGCCAAGATGACTCCGGCCATGCTCGAGCAACAGTTCCGCGACGAATATATCCAGACGCACTACGGCTCGGCCGTCGCCGCCGGCGCGCGCATGCCCCGCATCTACGGCGCCGTGATCGCCAATCAGACCCAGCAGGCCCGCGGCGGAAGCTGGTTCGTGGTCACCCCGGCAATGGCCGGTTCGGCCGCCGCCCCGACCGACGCCCAGCTGACGACGTTCATGGGCCAGAACCGGGCCGCCCTGACCAGCCCCGAGTTCCGCACCGCCTCGCTGGTGATCTTCAATGACTCCGCCGGAGGCGACGTCGCGATCAGCGAAGAGAAGATTCAGGCCCGGTTCAACTTCCGCAAGGACGCCCTGTCCCTGTCCGAGCGTCGGACCTTCACCACCCTGACCGCCCCCAATCGCGCTGCGGCTGACCGGATCGCGGCCGCCCTGCGCGCCGGCCAGACGCCGTCGGCTGTCGGCCGGGCCAACAATCTGCAGCCGGCCGCCTACGCCGACACGCCACGCAGCGCGATCAGCGACCCGGCCGTCTCCGCCGCCGTCTTCGGCCTGGCCGCCAATCAGGTTTCGGCCCCGATTCAGGCTCGCATAGGCTTCGTCGTGGCCAGCGTCGCCTCCGTGACGCCGGGCCGCGAGGTCACCCTCGCTGACGTCCGAAGCCAGATCGTCGAAGAGCTTCGCGGCCAGGAAGTTCGCGCCCAGGTGTCCACCCGCGTAGAGGCCTATGAGTTGGCCCGCAGCGAGGGCAAGAGCCTGGAGCAGGCCGTCGCCCAGGTCGGCGCCCGCATCATTGCGGTCCCGGCCGTCACGCAGGACGGCAAGAACCGCGCGGGCCAGCAGGTCAATGCTCCGGCCGAGCTTCTTGAAGCGATGTGGAAGGTGACCAAGGGCCGCGCCAGCGAAGTCGTCTCGGCCGGCGAGGGCCAATACTTTGTCGTGCGCGTCGATGACGTCGTCCCCGCAGGCCTGCCGGCTCTGGATTCGGTCCGTCCGCAGCTGACCCAGGCCTGGACGGCCGGCGAGAACGCGCGCCTGCTGTCTGCCCGCGCCGATGCCCTGTCCGCTCGCCTGCGTCGCGGCGAAGACATCAACGCCGTCGCCGCCTCGGTCGGCGCCACTGTGACGACCCGCGCCAGCGTCCGCCAGAACCAGGAAACGCTCGCCGAGCTCGGCCAGGGCGTGCTCGGCGGTCTGTTCAACGCCGAACGCGGCCAGCCCTTCTCGCAGCAGCAACAGGACGGCGGTATCGCTCTGGGCCGTGTGGACCGGATCACAGCCCCCTCGCCCGCCCTCGCCGCACCAGAGGCCCAGCAGTGGCGTCAGCGACTGGCAGGCAACGTCGCCGAGTCCTTCCTGCGCAGCACGGTCGATTCCGCCGCCATGCGGGTCAAGGCCGGGTTTGACGAGGATGCGGCCCGCGTCGCTCTGGGCGTGCAGGCCATGCCGGCGGCCGCCACTCCGGAAGCTGCCACGCCTGCTCCCGCCCGCCCCGCCGGCCAATGACCGGACGGGACGACGCCACGTCGTCTTGGACCGCCTTCGCTGATGGATGGGCCACGGGTCGACCCCAGGTCGTCGTCCGTCGGCTGGTCGATGATCTGGAGACGCCCGTCTCGGCCTTCCTGAAGGTCGGGCATGGGCGGCGATACGCCTTCCTGCTCGAATCCGTCGAAGGCGGCACCGTCAACGGCCGCTATTCGATTATCACGCGCGAACCGGATGTCGTCTGGCGCTGCCGCGACGGCCGGGCCGAGCTCGCGCGCGGACCGGCCGTCGAGAGCGACGGATTCGTCCCGGAAGGCGCGGATGCCCTGGCCTCCCTGCGCGGCCTGATGGCGGCGTCGCGCTTCGCCCTGCCCGACGGCCTGCCGCCCATGGCCGCGGGACTGTTTGGAGTTTTTGGCTATGACATGGTGCGGCTGCTCGAGCCGCTGGGCCCCGCGAATCCGGATCCTCTGGACCTGCCGGACGCCGTCCTGACCCGGCCGACGCTGGTCGCCATCTTCGATTCGGTGCGGCACGAGATCGTGCTGGTATCGGCCACCTATCCCGACGACGGCGCGTCGGCCCGACAGGCCTTCGACGTCGCCGCCGCCCGTCTGGATCAATTCGAAGCCGAATTGCGCGCGCCCTTGCCCGCGATTCCGACGCCGACCCCGGTCGCGGCCCCCGACTTTGCGTCGCCCGTCGACGAGCTGGCCTTCGCCACCATGGTCGCAAGGGCCAAGACCTATATCGCCGCCGGCGACGTCTTCCAGGTCGTGCTCAGCCACCGTTTCTCGGCCGCCTGGTCCGAAGATCCCTTCGCCTTCTACCGCTCGCTGCGTCGCCAGAACCCGTCGCCGTATCTGTTCTTCCTCGATTTCGGGGACTTCCAGCTCGCCGGATCGAGTCCGGAAATTCTGGTTCGGCTGAAGGACGGGCGCGTCACCATCCGGCCTCTGGCCGGCACGCGTCCCCGGGGCGAGACGCCCGAGGCGGACCGCGCTCTGGAGGCCGAACTTCTGGCTGACCCGAAAGAACTGGCCGAACACCTCATGCTCCTAGATCTGGGCCGAAACGATGTTGGGCGTGTATCGACACCGGGTACGGTCGAGGTCACCGAAAGCTTCAAGGTCGAGCGTTACAGCTCTGTGATGCATATTGTTTCTGATGTTCAGGGCCAGGCCGATCCTAGCCTCGACGCCGTCGATACGCTTCTTGCGGCCCTGCCCGCAGGCACGCTGTCGGGCGCGCCCAAGGTACGGGCAATGGCGATCATCGACGAGCTGGAGAGCCACAAGCGCGGGGTCGGCTACGGCGGGGGTGTCGGCTACATCTCAGCGAACGGCGAGGCTGACATCTGCATCGTCCTTCGCACCGCGCTGTTCGCCGACGGCCAGATCCTGGTCCAGGCCGGCGCCGGCGTGGTGGCCGACAGCGACCCCGCCAGCGAATATGCCGAGACGAAAGCCAAGGCTCACGCGCCGATGCGGGCCGCCGCCGACGCCTGGCGCTATCCGTTCGGCAATCGCTAAAGCGCAATCGGTTTGGACGTGATCGCGTCCAAACCGATTAGGCTCCAGGATCAGGCTCTGGATCACTGCGGCGTCGAAACGGTGCCGGGCTCCTCGAACCGCACCCCCGGTCCCAGCACCATCACCCCAGCCATCAGCAAGGCGGCCGTAGCTGCGAGGGCCGCGGCGGCGAGCGCCGAATAGGGGTTGGCCGGTCGAGCCACAGGGGCCAGCAGGGTCCGCGCTTTGGCGATGGTGTCGTCGGCCATGGGAACGCTCCGCTGAACCCCGACACTTCAGCGGGATTTGGTTAACGCGACCTTAGCGCCGCAGCGGCTTGGCGTGGCCGTCGCCAGACCCTAGAAGCCGGACCATGATCCTCGTCGTCGATAACTACGACAGCTTTACCTACAACCTCGTCCATTACCTCGCGGAACTGGGCGCGGAGACGCGCGTCGTGCGCAATGACGACCTGACCGCCGCCGAGGCCTTCGCCCTGAAGCCAGAGGCGATCCTGCTGTCGCCCGGCCCTTGTACGCCGAATGAGGCTGGAATCTGCCTGTCGTTGATCGACACGGCACCGCTGGACATGCCGATCTTCGGCGTTTGCCTTGGTCATCAGGCCATGGGGCAGGCGTTCGGCGGCGAGGTGATTCGCGCCAAGAGCCTGATGCACGGCAAGACCTCGCCGATTGAACACAAGGGCAAGAGCGTGTTTCGCGGCCTGCCCTCGCCCTTCACCGCCACCCGCTATCACAGCCTCGCCGTCCGCCGCGAAACCCTTCCGGCCGCGCTGGAGGTGACCGCCTGGACCGCCGACGGCGAAATCATGGGCCTGGCCCACAAGACCCGGCCGATCCACGGCGTCCAGTTCCATCCCGAGTCGATCGCCACCGAACACGGTCACGACCTGCTGGCCAACTTTCTCGACCTCGCGAACATCAAGCGCCGGGCGATGGTCTGATGGCCGCCCTCCCTCTCCCTCACCGCTCATCCCCGCGAAAGCGGGGACCCAGTCCTTTTGTAGCGCACTTCGTCTTGGACCACCGGCGGAACGAAACCGTCGGCACCGGTCGCCCAAACCACTGGGTCCCCGCTTTCGCGGGGATGAGCGGGAGTTCGAGAGTCTATAGGTTGGACTTCCGCTGATGGCTGACGGCTTCAAGCCCCTTCTGGCGAAGCTGGTCGAGGGCCGCGTCCTGTCGAGCGACGAGGCGCGCGACTTCTTCGCCGCCTGCCTGCGCGGCGAACCCACCCCCGCTCAGGTCGCCGCCGCCTTGACGGCGCTGCGCATTCGCGGCGAGACGGTGGACGAGATCGCCGCCTTCGCCGGGGCGATGCGAGACGCGGCGCTGACGCTGGATCACCCCCATGACGTCATCGACACCTGCGGCACCGGCGGCGACGGCCAGCATACCTTCAACATCTCCACGGCGGCGGCGCTGGTGCTGGCCGGAGCGGGCCTCAAGGTCGCCAAACACGGCAATCGCGCCCTGAGTTCGAAGTCCGGCTCTTCGGACGTGCTGGCCGCCCTCGGCGTCAACCTCGTCGCCACGCCCGCCCAGCAGCGCCGCTCGCTGGACGATGCCGGCATCGCCTTCCTGTTCGCCCCCGCGTACCACGGGGCCATGCGCCACGTCGGGCCGGTAAGGGCCGAGATAGGATTCCGTACTGTTTTCAATCTTCTGGGACCTCTATCTAATCCTGCTGGTGCGAAGCGTCAAGTGATGGGCGTCTATGACCCGCGCCTGCTGGAGCCTCTGGCGGAGGTGCTGGGTCGGCTCGGCGCCACCCGCGCCTGGACCGTCCATGGACAGGGCCTCGACGAACTGACCACCACGGGCGAGACCGAGGTGGCGGAATGGAAGGACGGCACCGTCCGGCGCTTCACCGTGACGCCCGAGGATGCCGGCCTGCCCCGCGCCTCAATCGCTGACCTGCGCGGAGGCGACGCCGAAGAGAATGCCCGCGCCCTGAGCGCCATGCTCGCTGGCGAGCGCGGCGCCTATCGCGACATCGTCCTGCTCAACGCCGCCGCCGCCCTGGTCGTGGCCGACCGCGCCTCCGATCTGGCCGAGGGCGCGAGACTGGCCGCCGCCGTCATAGACGACGGTAGTGCAGCCAAGGCCCTGGCCGATCTGGTCGAAGCCACCAATACCGTCATCGAAGAAGACCCCGCGTGAGCGACGTTCTGGCCGGCATCGCCGCCTACAAGCGTATCGACGTGGCCGCACGAAAGGCCGCGACCTCGCAGGACGCCGTCGAGGCGTTGGCGCGTCAGGCCTCCGCCCCGCGCAGCTTCCGCGCCGCCCTCGAACGCCGCGCCGCGCCCGGCCGCCCCGCCCTGATCGCCGAGATCAAGAAGGCCAGCCCCTCCAAGGGCCTGATCCGTGCCGATTTCGATCCGCTCGCCATCGCGCTGGCCTATGAGCGGGGCGGCGCGGCCTGCCTGTCGGTCCTGACCGACGGCCCCAGCTTCCAGGGCGACGACGCCTTCCTCGTCGCCGCCCGCGCCGCGACCACCCTGCCCTGCCTGCGCAAGGATTTCCTCGTCGATCCGTGGCAGGTGGCCGAAAGCCGCGCGCTGGGCGCCGACTGCATCCTGATCATCCTCGCAATGATCGACGACGCCCTCGCCGCCGACCTGCTGGCCGAGGCCCGCCGCCTCGGCATGGACGCCCTGATCGAGACCCACGACGAGGCCGAGATGGCCCGCGCCTGCAAGCTGGGCGGCGATCTGGTGGGAATCAACAACCGCTCGCTCCGCACCTTCGAGGTCGACCTGGCCGTCACCGAACGGCTGGCCGCGCAGAGCCCCGTCGGCGCTCTGCTGGTGGCCGAGAGCGGCATCTTTACCCCGGACGACGTGGCGCGGGTGTCCGTCGCCCAAACCCAAGCCATCCTCGTCGGCGAGAGCCTGATGCGACAGTTCGACGTCGAGGCGGAAACGCGTAAGCTGCTGTCATAAGTCCTTCTCCCGTTGGGAGAAGATGGCGCGCAGCGCCGGATGAGGGTCGGCTGTCGAAGCGGCAAAGCCGCCCCCGGTCGGAAGCCCCTCACTCTTGGGCGCGAGAACGACGGCTGCGCCGCGGTACGCTTAATCCCTCTCCCACCGGAATAAGGCCCAACCCCTCCCCCGTTAAGTTGACATTAGGTAAGAACACTTACAGAACATCGGCAACGGTTCACGCCTTGTTCTGGACGATTCGACGCCATGCTCACACGCAAACAGCACGAACTCCTGATGTTCATCCATGAGCGCATCAAGGAGACCGGCGTGTCTCCCTCGTTCGACGAGATGAAGGAGGCGCTGGATCTGGCGTCCAAATCGGGCATTCACCGGCTGATCACGGCCCTGGAGGAACGCGGCTTTATCCGCCGCCTTGCCCACCGCGCCCGGGCGCTGGAAGTCACCAAACTGCCCGAACAGGCCACAGCCGGCTCGCCGCGTGGGCGATCGGGCTTCACGCCCGGCGTCATCGAGGGCGGTGGCCGCGCCTTCGCCGCCGAACCCGCCAACGACACCCGCGAGCTGTCCCTGATGGGCAAGATCGCCGCCGGCACGCCGATCGCCGCCATCGAGCACGAGACCGCCCGCTATCCCGTCCCCGAGGCCATGCTGGGCGCGGGCGAGCACTACATGCTCGAGATCGAGGGCGACTCCATGATCGAAGCGGGCATCCTCGACGGCGATCTGGTGATCATCAAATCCGTCGACACCGCCTCGTCGGGCGAGATCGTCGTGGCCCTGGTCGAAGGCGAGGAAGCCACCCTGAAGCGTCTGCGCAAGAAGGGCGGCTCGATCGCGCTGGAACCCGCCAACCGCAACTACGAAACCCGCATCTTCGGCCCGGATCAGGTCGAGGTACAGGGCAAGCTGGTCGGCCTCATCCGCCGCTATCACTGACCCCCTCCCGGCTCGAGGCCGGGATAACAACAGGATGCCTTGTCATACCGGAAACGGCGCAGTCGTTATCCGGTACCGCTCCACGGCCGATCGCCCCGGACATCCGCGGACCAGACGGCGCGCCAGGCTCGCGGTCCTCTTTCCGGGGCGCGCCACAGCTCGACCGCCCCACCCCGCGCATAGTCGGTCCCGTCCAGAACCAGCCGCGCGTCGCACGAAGACGGCAGGCGTCCAGCCACCGCGCGCACGCTGACGATCTCCGCCGAGCGGCACAGGACGTCGAGCTGCTCGGCTGACGGCGCGGCCTTACCCCACCACAGCAAGACGGGCGCGACCGTGGGCGCGTTCGGCGCACACGAAAACCGGCCGCACGTCCAGCCCTCGATCGGCCGCTCGACCGCCACGACGCCCCGCCGTCGCGACCAGACGTCGACCGCGAATTGGCGCACGCCGGGCCTCGCCACGGTCGCTTGACGCCCCTCGACCCAGGCGGCGTTCGTCCCTCCATCCCCGATCCAGACGTCGGGCGTCGGCGCGCGCGGCCACAGCATGACCGAAGCGGCCAGCGGCAGGCCAATCCATCGCAGCGGGCCTCTCCACAGGCAGCAGACCAGCACGCCGATGAAGGCGATCGGCAGGACGAAGTCCGGAGCGCTCGCCACCGTCTTCACCGCGCCGGGCAGTCCCGCGACCCATTCGCCGATTGCCAGCATCACGCCGATCCCCTGCCCCGCCACCCACAGGAAGGGCGCGCCCAAGCCGATTGGCTCAAGCAGGGCCCCCAAGGCCAGGGCGGGCATCATCACGAAGTCGGACAGCGGCGCGGTCGCCAGGTTCGCCAGCAATCCATACATGGCCGTCCGGTTGAAATGCTGCATTGCGAACGGCCCCGTCGCGGCCCGGCCACCAGACTGGCCAGCACCGCCACCATCAGCCAGTGGCCGACCCGCTGCACCGCCAGGATGGCCCAGGGCGCCGATATCTCGCGCGGGCGCCGAGGCCACGCCTCGACCAGCGCCACCAGCGCCGCCGTCGCCGCGAACGACATCTGAAAGCCCGGCGTGACGATGGCTTCCGGCTGTGTCGCCAGGACGACGAAGGCCGCCACCGCCAGCGCATGCATGGTGATCGCCTGCCGATCCAGCAGAATGGCCAGAAAGGCGATGGCCGCCGTGATCGCCGCGCGCTCGGCAGGCGCCGGCGACCCGGACACGATCAGATAGACTCCGACCGCGAGCAGACCACCCACGGCGGCGACCTTCTTGCCGGACACGCGTAGCGCCAGCCACGGCCACAACGCCACCAGCAGCCGTACGAGGAAGAAGGCGAAGCCGCCGACCACGGCCATGTGCAGCCCCGAGATAGACAAGATGTGCGCCAGACCAGAATCCCGCATCACGTCTACCAGTGCGGGATCCAGCCACGCCTCGTGCCCAGTCGTCATGGCCGCCGCCACCCCGCCGGTGCGCTCGCCCAGCCGCGCGACGATTCGGCGGGCGAGCTCGAAGCGCGTCCCGTTGACCCACATGGCGACCCGCAGCCGCCAAGGTGGGGGTCCGAGATATGCCGGACGCGCCTCCCCCAGCCCGAACGCCACCCCGCCCATGCCGTGGAAGAAGGCGTTCCGGCCGAAGTCATAGGCGCCGGGGCTGGCGGGCGCGGGCGGCGGGTTGAGGACGGCGAACAGGCGCACGGCCTGTCCGGGTTCGGGGGCTTCGCCGCGCACGGTCGCGCGCAGCCTCTCCGGGGTCGCTTCCGGGGCGAGGCCCCTGATCCTGACCGGCGCGATGATCACGCGCGGACCCGCCGCGCCGGGACTGTCGACGTCGACGACCCATCCTTCGATGACCGTCGGTTCCGCGAGGGACGGCGCGATCGGCGCCGCCACCGCATCGGTGCGCCACTTGGCTATGGCCAGACCCAGGGCGAAACAGGCCAGCAGCATCAGCGGCAAGGTCACGACCCGTACGGCACCCAATCGCACCGCGCCCAGCCAGGCGACTGCGCTCAGCGCCGCCGCCACCGACAGGGGCCACGCTGCGGGTTCGGATTTCAGCACGAAGTAGACCGCGCAACCCGCGCCCAGGGCCACCGGTGCCCACAGCCGCCAGCGCAAGGTCTGCGCCACCACCTGCGCCGTCAGGAACCGGCCGAGCCTTCCGGCTCTAGGCACGGGCGAAGCGGGGGCTATAACGCCCGCCATGACCTCCCCGTTCGAACCGATGCCTGCCGTCGTCACCCGCTTCGCCCCCTCGCCGACCGGCTCGCTGCACATCGGCGGCGCCCGAACGGCCCTATTCAACTATTTGTATGCCAGGGGACGCAACGGGAAGTTTCTTGTCCGGGTCGAGGACACCGACCGCGAACGCTCCACAGACGCCGCCGTGAAGGCTATTTTCGACGGCCTTAGCTGGCTGGAGCTTTTCGCCGACGAGGAACCGGTGTTCCAGCACAGCCGCGCCGACCGTCACCGCGAGGTCGTCTACGACCTGCTGGAACGCGGCGCCGCCTACCGGGATTTCACTTCGGCGGAAGAGACCGGCCGGCTGCGCGACCTGGCCAAGGCCGAACGGGGCACATTCGAATCACCGTGGCGCGATCGCCAGCCGACCGTCGACGACCTGTCGCAACCTCATGTGGTCCGCTTTAGGCGTCCCCTGCCCGGCAACGTCACTGTCGAGGATGAGGTGCAAGGCGTCGTCAGCTGGGCCAATGACGATCTGGACGACCTGGTCCTGCTGCGCTCCGACGGCGCGCCGACCTACAACCTCGCCGTCGTGGTGGACGACCACGACATGGGCGTGACCCATGTGATCCGCGGCGACGACCACCTGAACAACGCCGCCCGCCAGAGCCTGATCTATGACGCCTTGGGCTGGGCCAGGCCTCGCTTCGCCCACATCCCGCTGATCCACGGCCCGGATGGCGCCAAACTGTCCAAGCGGCACGGGGCGCAGGCGGTGCACGAATACGCCGATATGGGCTATCTGCCCGAGGCCATGCGCAACTATCTCGCCCGACTGGGCTGGGCCCATGGCGACCAAGAATTGTTCGGCGACGCGCAGGCCACGGCCTGGTTCGACCTGACTGGCGTGGGCAAGGCCCCGGCGCGGCTGGACTTCGACAAGCTGGCCCACGTCAATTCGCACTGGATACGACTGGCCGACGACGACCGGCTGGCCAAGATGACCCTCGACGTCCATCTGGGGCGTGGTCACGCCCTCGGCCCCGACGACGAGGCGCGCCTGCTCAAGGCCATGCCCTTCATCAAGGATCGCGCCAGGACCACGCTGGAGCTGGCGGACCAGACCGCCTTCGTCCTGCGCTCCCGCCCCCTCAGCATCTATGAAAAGGGCCTGCCTCTGCTCGCCGGCGAATTGGGCGAGCGGATCAGGCGGCTGCGCGACCGGCTGGCCCTGTTCGCCAGCTGGGACGTGTTCGCGCTGGAGGCGGAGCTCAAGGTCTTCGCCGAGGAAGAGGCCGTCGGCTTCGGCAAGATCGGCCCGGCCGTCCGCGCCGCATTGACCGGAGACGGTGTTTCACCCGACATCGCCAAGACTCTCGCGGCGCTCGGGCGAGAAGAAAGCCTCGGTCGCTTGGATGATGCGCTGCAACAGACTATCTGATCGTCCACACCTATTCGCGACCCGGCGCCAGACGTGGGCGTCGCCACCTCAGGGGCCGAGATGACTGAACACGCCAAACCCGCCCGCACGGCCAAGCTCACCTACGGCGACAAGGCCGTCGATCTGCCCATTCTCTCGGGTTCGACCGGCCCAGACGTAATCGACATCCGCAAGCTTTACGGCGCGACGGATGCCTTTACCTACGATCCGGGCTTCACCTCGACAGCGGCGTGCGAGAGCGCGATCACCTTCATCGATGGCGACGTCGGCACCCTTTTGCACCGCGGCTATCCGATCGACCAACTGGCCTCGCAGTCGAACTTCGTCGAGGTCTGCCACCTGCTGCTGCACGGCGAACTGCCGACCGCATCGGAATACGAAGCCTTCGAACGCAGCGTCACCATGCACACCATGCTGCATGCCCAGTTCGACCGCTTCTTCGAGGGTTTCCGCCGCGACGCCCACCCGATGTCGATCATGGTCGGTACGGTCGGGGCCCTGTCGGCTTTCTATCATGACAGCCTGGACATCCACGACCCTGTCCAGCGCAACATCTCGGCCATCCGGCTGATCGCCAAAATGCCGACGATCGCGGCCCGGGCCTACAAATACCACGTCGGCCAGCCCTTCGTTTCGCCCCGAAACGAACTGAACTACGCCGAGAATTTCCTGCGTATGTGTTTCGCGGTCCCGGCCGAGGACTATGTGGTCAATCCAGTGCTGGCCAAGGCCATGGACCGCATCTTCATCCTGCACGCCGACCACGAGCAGAACGCCTCGACCTCGACCGTCCGCCTGGCCGGCTCGTCAGGCGCGAATCCGTTCGCCTGTATCGCCGCCGGCATCGCCTGCCTGTGGGGCCCGTCGCATGGCGGCGCCAACGAGGAAGCGCTCAACATGCTCAAGGAGATCGGCACTCCTGACAAGATCCCGGAGTTCATCGAGGGTGTGAAGGCCAAGAAATACAAGCTGATGGGCTTCGGCCACCGCGTGTACAAGAACTACGACCCGCGCGCCAAGGTGATGAAGGAGAGCGCCGACGAGGTGCTGGCCGCCGTCGGCGACTCCAACGACCCCCTGTTCCAGGTCGCCAAGGCGCTGGAAGAAATCGCGCTGAACGATGAGTATTTCATTGAACGCAAATTGTTCCCCAACGTCGACTTCTATTCGGGCATCACCCTGTCGGCGATGGGCTTCCCGACGTCGATGTTCACCGTTCTGTTCTCGCTCGCCCGCACCGTCGGCTGGATCGCCCAGTGGCAGGAAATGATGGCCGACCCCGGCCAGAAGATCGGCCGCCCGCGCCAGCTGTACACCGGACCGACAGAACGGGATTACGTGCCGATCCAGTCGCGGGGCTGATCGGTTTCACGTTCGCTCGCCAACGCCGGGACTTGCGTCCCGGCGTTTTCGTTTGTGCCCGCTCGATCTCGAAACCGAGGGTTTCTGTGACGGTTTTCCATGCTACGTCTGACCTCATCGTCTCTCGGGAGTGAAGTCGTTGCGCATAGCCGGTTTGTCCGTTCGTAAGTTGCTGGGGTGCTCCGCCGCCGCCGGCGTTCTGATCTTCGCCACCGGTGCCACGGCGCAGCAGGCGCCCATCATCCAGCCGGGCGCGCCCGGCCAGGCCAGTCGGACGCTGGAGGGCCGCGACGCCTCGCGCATCGCCGACAACCGCTATTCCGCCGACGACGTAAAATTCATGCAGGACATGATCCTGCACCATGCCCAGGCGGTCGAGATGGCCGCCTTGGTGGCCGATCGCACCAACACACCGACCGTCATCGACATCGCCGGGCGTATCAACGCCTCCCAGGCCGACGAGATCGCGTTCATGCAAGGCTGGCTGCGCGAGCGCGGTGAGACGGCTCCGGAGCCGGGCCAGGGCCACGCTATGGCGGGGATGGACCATTCGACCCACGGCGCCCAGGCCATGGCGGACCATTCCGCCCACGTCGGTATGCCGGGGATGGCCACCGCCGAGCAGATGGCTGCCCTGGCGGCCGCGCAGGGTCCGGCGTTCGATGGCCTGTTCCTGCAACGGATGATCGGCCACCACGAGGGGGCCGTGAAGATGGTGGCCGACCTGCTCGCCCGGTCAGGCTCGGCTTACGATCCTGTCCTGTATCGCTTTGCCACTGACGTGACGAACGAACAGCAGGCCGAGATCAAACGCATGACCGCCCTGTCGCGGGAGAGCTCGCCGGACCCGCGGACCAATTTGCGCGCCGGCTTCCGCGACGCCGGACAGGCGGCCAGCAACATGGAGCTGATCGCCAGCCTGCCCAAGCCCCCCGGCTTCTTCGACCCGTCCAACCCGGAAGGCCAACCGCCCCGTGTGCCGCCCGCGAGCGAAGGCGGAGACGCCCGCCGCGGCACCGCCGAGCAGGCCGGCGGCCGCTCGCCCTTCCTGAGCTTTTCCAACACCGACATGGCGTTCTCCGGCGATCTTCTGGCGACCGGCAACTATCATGGCGTCAACCTTTATCGCCTCGGCGAGGGCGCGGAGCCCCGACTGATCAGTTCGATCGTTTGCCCCGGCGGCCAGGGAGACGTGTCTATCGTCGGTGACCTGATGTTGATGTCGGTGGAGTCCACCAACGGCCGCGTCGATTGTGGCCGCGAAGGAGTCGGGCCGGACCCCAGCCCCGAGCGTTTCCGCGGCGTCCGCATCTTCGACATCTCAGACGTGACGCGCCCGGTTCAGGTCGGCCAGGTCCAGACCTGCCGCGGCTCGCACACCCATTCGGTGGTGGCCGCAGACGAGCGCCGACTGATCGTCTACAACTCCGGCACCGCGGGCATTCGCGACGGGCGCGAGTTGGCCGGCTGCGTCGTCGGCACCACGGGGAATCCGCGCACGGCCCTGTTCCGGGTCGACGTGATCGAAATCCCGTTGGCCGATCCGTCCCAATCCCGGATCATCGACAGTCCGACCGTCTTCGCCGACCAGACGACCGGCGAAATCGCCAGCCTGTGGCGCGGCGGCGATCACGGGGCAGGCACCCAGACGACGAACCGCACAGACCACTGCCACGACATCACCCTGTTCCCGTCGAAGAACATCGCGGGCGGGGCCTGTTCAGGCAACGGCATCCTGTTCGACATCTCCGACCCGCGCGCGCCAAAACGGATCGACGCCGTCGTAGATGAAGGCTTCGCCTACTGGCACTCGGCGACGTTCAACAATGACGGCACCAAGGTGGTCTTCACCGACGAGTGGGGCGGAGGCGGGCGGCCGCGTTGCCGCGTTCAGGATCCGCAGACCTGGGGTGCCAACGCCATCTATGACATCGTCGATGGCCAGCTGGTGTTCCGCAGCTACTACAAGCTGCCCGCCGCCCAGACGGACCTGGAGAATTGCGTCGCCCACAACGGCTCGCTCGTTCCCATCCCCGGCCGCGACGTGTTCGTGCAGGCCTGGTACCAGGGCGGCATCTCGATCAGCGACTTCACGGACTCGTCCAATGTGCGCGAGATCGCCTATTTCGACCGTGGCCCGGTCAACGCCGACAGAGCCAGCCAGGGCGGCTACTGGTCCGTCTACTGGTACAACGGCCGCATCTACGGCACGGAGATCGCGCGCGGCCTGGACATCTTCACCCTCCAGCCCAGCGAGCACCTGACCGGAAACGAGATCGCCGCCGCCATGATGGCCGAACAGGGCGAGACGGTGAACCCGCAGCAGCAGTTGCCCGTCACCTGGCCCGCCCACCCGGTCGTGGCCCGGGCCTATCTGGACCAGATGGCTCGCGACAACGCCATGCCGACCGAGATGATGGGTCGCATCACCGCCGTGCTGGATCAGGCGACCCCGCTGATTGAGGACGGCGGCCGCGACGCCGCGGTCGCGCGTTCACTTCGGGCCTTGGCCGGCGAGGTCCAGGCCTCGGGCGACGACCAGACGGCCAAGCGCATGGCGGGCCTGAAGCAAACCCTGACAGGGATTGCGGCCCGCGTGGGGTGACGATGGTCGAAGGACGGAAGGCTCTCGCCGCCCGGCGGTGAGCCTCACCGCCGTTTCGTCGCGATCACCCGCAGCACCGCCTCCGCCGCGATCTCGGACGGGTCGCGCCCCTCCCGGCCCATCAGGTCCAGCGCCGCTGTCTGCCTCGCGGCCTGATCGGCCCGCGCCTCCGGATCGGCCAACAATCGCCCGACCTCACTCGCCACCGTCTGCGGCGTAGCGTCGTTCTGGATCAATTCGCGCGCGATTTCCGCGTCTGCCGCGTGGTTGAACAAGGTCGCGTATTTGCCCGTGAAGAACGGCTTCATGATCGCATAGCTGAGCGGCTGGAAGCGGTAGGCGATGACCATGGGCGCGCCAGCCAGGGCCAGTTCCGTCGACACCGTGCCGCTGGTGGCCAGGGCCACGGTCGCGGCGCGCATCGCGTCGTATTTCTCGGCCTCGGCCACCAGATTCACGCGGAAGGGCCAGCCCGCCACGCGCGCGGTCACGTCCCCGGCCACCGTCCCCGCAGCGACGACCGCCACCTCCAACATGGGATCGCCCCGCTTCAGCCGCGCCACCGCGTCTTCGTACACGGGCGTCATCAGCCGGATTTCCGACGGACGGCTGCCCGGCAGGACCAGCAACAGCGGCGCGTCCGGCGCAATGCCCCGCGCCGCCCTGAACCCGGCCGGATCGGCCCCGCTCATGTCCACGTGAAGAGCCTGCGACCCCACCACAGTCGTCGGCAGGCCTTCTGTCTCAAACCAGGGCGCGTCGAAGGCATAGAGGGCGAGCAGATGATCCACCGACGACGCCAGCGTCTTCGCCCGGCCCGGCCGCGAGGCCCAGACCTGCGGCCCGACATATTTTATCAGCGGCACGCCCGGCAGCGCGACCTTCAGCGCCTTGGCGACACGAATTGTGAAGCCCCAGCTGTCGATCAGCACCACGGCGTCCGGCCGCTCGCGAACCGCCAGGGCCACCGTGTCCGCGACACGGCGCCTGACCACGCCATAGGCCTTCAATCCCTCCAGCCAGCCCAGCACGGACAGGTCGGCGATGTTGAACGGGCTGGCCACGCCCTCGGTCGCCATGCGCGGTCCACCGACGCCGACGAAGGCGACGTCGGACCCCAGCGTGTTTCGCAAGGCCCGTGCCAGTCCCGCGCCGAGCGCATCCCCGGACGCCTCGGCCGCCACCAGCATGATCTTCAGCGGTCGGCTCACCGCGTTTCACCCCAGACGTACAGACCCAGCCGATTGGCCGCCTCGATCACCGCGCCGCGGTCGATCAGGATCAGCTTGCCTGCGATCCCACCGACCCCGGCCAGACCGGCGGCCGCCGCCATCTCGACCGTCCGCTCGCCCATGACGGGCATGTCCACGCGCAGATCCTGGATCGGCTTGGGCGCCTTGCCCAGCGCGCCCATCCGCGCGGTCGCGGTCCCGCGCAGGTCGCCCGGCAGTCCCGCGACGCGAGCCAACATGGCGTCCGTGCCCTCTTGCGCCTCGACGGCCAGCACCAGTCCGTCGCAAACGACCGCGCCCTGCCCAATGTCAAGTTCACCAGCCTTTTCAGCGATGTGAAGCGCCTTCCTAAGATCGCAAAGCTGATACTCAGTCGGCTGGACCGCGCCCAGAGCGCCTGACGGCAACGTCTCCCCGCCCAGAATGTCGTCGGCGCCCTCGATGGCGTAGCCCTCGTCTTCAAACACCGACAATATCTTGCGCAGCAGGGCGTCGTCGCCTTGGGTCGCCGCCTTGATGATGCCGGGCAGCAGGATGGCCCCTTTCAGGTCGGGCTTCAGCGTCTTGAAGTCGGGCCGCGACACCGTCCCGGCGAAGGTGACCGCACCGCAGCCGGCCTTTTCCAGAGCCGACAGTATCTTGCCGATCTCGGCCAGACCGACGTCAATGCCGGGATAGCGCGCCAGATGGGGATCGGCGAACCCGTTCAGACGAACCAGGAACACCGGACGTCCCTCGGCCTCGCACCGCGCGGCGACGGAAATGGGCAGCGCCCCGCCCCCCGCGATCAGCCCCAGCTTGCTCATTCGCCTGGCAAGCAAAGCGGCCGCCTGCCGGCATCGCGGATGAAGGCGACGATTTCCATGATCTCCGGCAGGTCGGCATAGGTCGCCTCGACTCGATCGACGCGGTCCGCGAAAGTTCCCGCGCCTTCGAACATCTCGCGATAGGCGGCCAGCCGACGACGAATGGCGTCCTTGCCGTAGCCCTTGCGCTTCAGGCCGATCAGGTTCAGCCCGTGCAGCCGCGCATGATTGCCCCAGGCCGAGCCGTAGGGGATGACGTCGCGCGTCACCGCCGCCAGCCCGCCGACGATCGCGCCCTGCCCGACCCGCCCAAACTGATGCACGGCAGACAGGCCACCCAGAAAAACCTTGTCGCCTACGCGCGCATGCCCGCCCAGCGTCGCGTGGTTGGCCATGGTGACGTTGTCGCCGACCACGGCGTCATGGCCCACATGCGCCCCCGTCATGAACAGGCCGTTGGAGCCGATGGTGGTCAGCTTGCGGTCGCCCGGCGTGCCGCGATTAAAGGTGCAGTGCTCGCGGATCACGTTGTCCGCGCCGATCTCCAGCCGCACCGGCTCGCCCTTGTAGCCACCGTGCTGGGGGTCCCCGCCGATGACGCAGAACGGATGGATGACAGTGCGCGCGCCCACCGTCGTGTCCTGCTGGACCACGACGTGGCTGAGCAGCCGCGCGCCGTCGCCCAGCACGACGCCCGCCCCCACGATGGACCACGCGCCAACCTCGACCCCGTCGGCCAGTTCCGCGCCGGCGTCGATCCGAGCTGTGGGGTGGATGGCCATCAGGCGACCGGCTTGTCCACGGTCGCGACCATGGCCATAAACTCCGCCTCGGCCGCCAGCCTGCCCTCGATGAAGGTCTCGCCGCGGAATTTAAAGGTCTCGCCCCGCGTGCGGGTCACCTTGACCTCCATGCGCAGCTGATCACCCGGCCGCGCGGGCTTTCTGAAGCGCACCCCGTCGATCGACATGAACATGATGATCTTGCCCTCGACCGAGACGTCCATGGTCTTGGACATCAGCAGGGCGCCCGTCTGGGCCATGGCCTCGACGATCATCACCCCAGGCATGACCGGATCGATCGGGAAATGGCCCGGGAAATAGGGTTCGTTGTGGCTGACGTTCTTGATGCCCGTGATCGAGGTCCCGGCGACGAAGTCTTCGGCCTTGTCGATCAGCAGAAAGGGGTAGCGGTGCGGCAGACGCCGCATCACCTCGGCGTAGTCGATCCTGGCCCCGTTCGAGGTTTCGTCGCTCATCCGTCCGTCTTTCCTGCGCGCGCCTTTCCGGACGCCTGTTTGGCGAGCCAGATCGTTTCACGCAAGAACTGACGCAGAGGTTTGGCCGGATAGCCCGACCAGGTCTCGCCGGCGGGAATGTCGGCCAGAACGCCGGCGCCGGCCGCAACGCGCGCACCTTCCCCGATCTTGATGTGATCGCCGATCCCCGCCTTGCCACCGAAGATGACGTTGTCGCCGACGATCACCGAGCCCGATATGCCCGTGTTCGCCGCTATCAGGCAGTTACGGCCGATGACGCAGTTGTGGGCGATCATGACCAGATTATCGATCTTGGTGTTCTCGCCGATTACAGTGTCGGCATAGGCGCCTCGATCGACGCAGCTGTTGGCGCCGATGGTCACGCCGTCCTGCAGGATGACGCGGCCCAACTGGGGCACTTCGACCGGCCCGGCGGACGACTGGGCCACACCGAACCCAGCCTCGCCGATCCTGGTGCCCGACATGAGACGAACGCGGTCGCCGATCAGGGCGAAGCCGACGCTGACGTTCGCGCCGATCACGCAGTCCCGGCCGATCTGGACGCCCGGGCCTATGACGCTGTTGGCACCGATGCGCGTGCCCCGCCCGATGGCTGACCCCATGCCCAGCACGACACCGGGCTCAAGAGCGACAGTCTCGTCTTCGACCACGTCGTGCGGATCAGCTGAAACAGTCAGGGCGACGGGAAGATGAAGCAGCAGCGACGCTCGCGCCCACGCGGCCTGCGGCTCGCGGGAGACGATCACGGCGACGTCAGGCGGCGCATGCTCTATGGCCGAGGCGGGCGCGATTACGCACCCGGCCCTGGTTTCCGACAGCGCCTGAACGAAGCGTCGGTCGCCCAAGAAGACGACCTCCGTCTGGCCGGCGTCGGCCAGAGGCGCGACGGCGGAGATCTTTCGATCTCCGCCGCGCAGACATTCGCCACCGATGCGGCCCGCGAGTTCGTCGACGCTCAGGGGCGTCAGCGATTCGAAGAACCGCGCGTCAGGCATGCCCTATTGGGCCTGCTGGCCGGCCGGAACGGTCATGCGGGTGAACGACAGGGTCGGCAGGGCCGCGTTGACGCGCTGAACGGCGGCTTCCGTGATGTCCATCGCAGGATTGACCCTCAGGACGCCGTCACGCGAGATCAGGATGCCGCAGCCCCGCTCGGTGTAAAGCGCCATAATCACGGGGTCGGCCGCTTGGGCGATGGCCTGCAACTGCAGGCCCTGGGTATAGCGCAGCTCGTTTTGGAGGACTTGGGCGCGTTGCTGGCCTTCCTGATAACGCACTTCCAGGGCCTGGGCGCGGGTCTGGAAATCAGCTTGCGGGATCGTGCCCTGACCCTGTTGAAGCGCCTGACGCTCCGTGACGACGAACTGCTGATACGGCAGCAGCTCTACGTCCACTTCCTGACCGAGGCGCTGCATGCCGGCCTGAACGGCCTGGCCTGCGGTCGACTGGGCCAGCAGACGGTCATGATGGTAAACGCACACGCCGGGCAGGGCGGGCCCGAAAGACGCGTCCTGGGCCGAAGCCGAGGTGGCGGCGAGAGCGGCGAGGGCGAAGGTGCCGAAAGCAAGGAGTTTCATGTTCAAAAGCCTTTGAGCGGGCGATAGCCCGTCGGTTAGAACTGGGTTGAGGTCGAGAAGCGGAAAGTCTCGGTCTTGTCGAACTCTTCTTGGCCGAGGATGTGGCTGAGGTCGAACCGGATCGGGCCCATGGGCGAACGCCAGTGGATGCTGACGCCGGCCGAGGCCCGCAGTGCGAGTTCGTCGACGATCGAGGCGTCGGGCAAGCCCGTAGCCGTCACCTTGTAGCGGTCATCCAGAGCGCCCAGCGTACCCACGTCGGTGAACAGCGAGGTGCGAATGCCGTATTCTTCCGGTAGGCCGTTGGGCACGGTGAGTTCCAGCGTGCCGATGGCGTAGAAATTCCCGCCAAGGGCGTCCGTGGTGTTGAGGGCGCGCGGCCCGATGCCGGCGGTCTCGAATCCGCGGAAGCTGTTGCCACCCTTGAAGAAGCGGTCGTTGATCCGGATCGGATCTCCGCCCCACCCGGTGACATAGCCCGCTGACGTGGTTGCGGTGACAATCCAGCTCGGGGTGATGCCCCAATAGGCGGACATGTCCGCCTCGGTCTTCACATAGTTCACATCCCCGCCGATGCCGGCGAAGTCCTGGCGCAGCGAGCCGGTCCAGCCGCGGGTCGGGCGGACCGGGTCGTTGCGACGATCAACGAACAGGGTGTAGCCGGCCGACGAGTTCAGGAAGGAACCGACCTGGTCGCACAGCGCGTTCGAGCCTTGACCCAGACTGCTGCAAAAGTCGGTCGGGACGATGATCTCGTCCAGTTTCAGGAAATAGCGGGCGCTGAGAAGCGTGTTGGCGTTCAGCGGATAGGTCAGGCGCAGTCCGCCCCCGGTCGAGCGATAGTCATATGACGAAAATTCGCTGAGGTCGTAGCGCGAGTGGAAGGCGTCGAAGCCGGCCCGCAGGTCGCGTCCGAGGAATTTCGGCTCGGTGAAGCGGAAGTCGATCTGCTGACGCAGCGAACCCCATTCAACGCGGGCCACGACGTTCTGGCCCCGCCCGCGGAAGTTCCGCTCGGTGATGCCCAGATTGACCACGAAGGAGTCGACGGAGCTGAAGCCCGCGCCGACCGACAGTTCTCCGGTGGGCTGTTCCTCGACGAGGACGTTCACGACCGACCGGTCCGGCGCGGATCCGCGGCCCTCCTCGACCGTCACGCCCTTGAAGAAGCCCAGGCCTCTCAGGTTGTTGCGCGAACGCTCCAGCAGCGTGCGGTTGAATGCGTCGCCCTCAGTCAGCACCATCTCGCGGCGGATGACATTGTCCAGCGTGCGGGTGTTGCCGATGATGTTGATGCGATCGACGTAGACCCGCTGACCTTCCTTGACGTTGAAGGTGATGTCGACGGTGTCGGTCTCGGGGTTGGCTCGGAACGAGGGTTCGATCTCGACGAAGGCGTAGCCGGCGGAACCCGCCGCGAAGGTCAGGGCGTCGACGGCCGACTCGATCTTGTCGCTCTCGTACAGGTCGCCGGAACGAATCGGCAGCAGCAGCTTAAGGAAATCGGGGTTCAGGCGGTCGTTCTCGGTGACGATCTCGACTTCTCCGAAGTTGTAGCGGTCGCCCTCGTCGACGGTCAGGGTGATGCCGAAGTTACCGTCGTCGGGGGTCAGCTCGGCCACGGCCGAGATGACGCGGAAATCATAGTAGCCACGGTTGGTATAGAATTTCCGCAGCTGCTCACGGTCAAAGTCCAGGCGGTTCGGATCATAGTTATCATTTGAGCTGAACAGCCGCCACCACTGCGACTGCTTGGTCACCATGACCTCGCGCAACTCGTTGTCCGGGTATGCGCTGTTGCCCAGGAAGGTGATGGCCTGAACGCCCGTTTCCGGGCCTTCGTCGATTTCGAAGACGACGTCGACGCGATTCTGTTCAAGCTGCACCAGCTTGGGGGTCACGGTGGCCGAGATACGGCCCGACAGACGATATAGCTCGACGATCTTGCCGACATCTTCCTGGACGCGGGCGCGGGTATAGATGCCGCGCGGCTTCAGCGTCACTTCCTCGGTCAGCTTGTCCTCGCTGATCGCGCCGTTCCCCTCGAAAACGACCTGGTTGATGATCGGATTCTCGACGATCTCGACGATCAGGTCCCCGTTCGGCTGCACGCCCAGCTGGACGTTGGCGAACAGCTGGGTGCGGGTCAGGGTGCGGACCGCGACGTCCAGAACCACGGCGTCCACCGTGTCGCCCGCCTGGATCGGCAGGTAGGACAGGACCGTCGTCTGGTCGATGCGCTGGTTGCCTCGCACGACGATGCGGTTGACGACGACGCGCTGTTCCGGAATGGGCGCGGTCTGCGGCTCGGCGGGGGCGTTGATCGGCGCGCCTGGCTGGATGCCCGGGGTCGTCTGTGCCAGCGCCGGACCCGCCAGGCCGGCGGCCACGGCGAGCGCCACGAGGCTCGGGGACAGGCCCCGGGCGAAACGGAAGGCGGACGCGTCTTGTCGGATCATGCGGTGAACCATCGGGGGCTGGCGTAGGCTCGTCATGCGAGTCCGCCGAGGAATGTGAACAGGCCGTTTTTCTGCAGGTCGTTCCAGGTGGCGAACAACATCAATCCGGCGAGCAAAGCAAGACCGACGCGGAAGCCGAGATCCTGAACGCGCGCGGGAACTGGCCTGCGCGCCACAGCCTCATAGGCGTAGAAGAGCAGGTGACCCCCGTCGAGGACCGGAATCGGCAACAGGTTTAGAAAGCCAATTCCAATCGAAACTATGGCGGCGAACTGAACCAGTGTGACGACGACATTCGCCGCCTGCAAACCCGGGTCGTCGGTCGCTGCCGCGGCCTGTTTGGTGATCCCGCCAGCGGCTTGGGCGATGCCGATGGGGCCGCTCAGCATGTCTCCGGACTCCTTGCCCGTGAAGATGCGACCCAGATAGGTCAGCGTGGTGCCCAGAACCTCGCCGCTCATGGTCACGCCACGGCCGACGGCCTCGACAGGATTGTAGCGGACCGTGCGGACCTCGGAAGGGTCGGAGCGCAGACCCAGGCCGATGCGGCCGATGCTGACCCTGCCTGAAATGGCGTCGGTTTCGACCCGTCGAACCGGCGTCGCGATCAGGTTCACCTCGCGCCCGGCGCGATCAACGGTGAAGGTCAGGGGATCGCCGGCGCTCAGGGCCACCTTTCGGGTGACTTCCTGGCTGTCGCGAATAATGCGTCCGTTGACGGCGGTGATCAGGTCTCCGGGCTGGAAGCCCGCGGCGGCGGCCGGCGACGCCGCGCTGACGGACTCGACCCGCGCCGGCACCAGCGTCGAGCCGAACGCCCCGAAGATTATGGCGAACAGGCTGACGGACAGGATGAAGTTGGCGAACGGCCCGGCCGCCACGATCAGCGCCCGCTGCCAAATCGGCTTGAAATGGAAATAGTCCCTCTCGGCGTCGGCGCCGTCCGCGGCGATGACGCGCTGGCGCAGCTCGGCCAGCCCGGCCTGATCCGGCACGCTGGATGCGTCCATGTCGCCGGAGAATTTGACGTAGCCACCCAGAGGCAGCCAGCCCAGCCGCCATTCGGTGCCATGGCGGTCTGTGCGGCTGAGCAGGGGCCGTCCGAAGCCGATCGAGAACCGATCGACCTTCACGCCAAAGGCGCGCGCGACGAGGAAATGACCCAGTTCATGGACCGTGACGATGACCGTCAACACCAGCAGAAACGGCACCGTGTAAAACAATAGCTGGCCGATAAAGCCCGTCATGCGATGTAGATCCCTCCGCCGTCAGGCTGCCGCAGCCAGGTCCCGGATGATTCCGTTCGCCGCACGCCGGGCCTGCGCGTCCACGGCCAAGGCCGCGTCGCAGGCGCCGTCGGAACCGGAATCCACCCCCGGGGCCGTCACGCTGGACAAGGTGTCGGCGACGACTGAGGCAATATTGAGAAAGCTCAGCCGACGATCGAGAAAGGCCAGCGCCGCCACCTCATTGGCCGCATTGAACACGATCGGCGCCGCCCCACCCGCCACCAACGCCTGACGCGCGAGTTTCAGGGCAGGGAAACGCTCTTCATCGGGCGCTTCGAACGTTAGGCGCCCCAGGGCGGCGAGGTCCAGCCTGGGCGCGGGCCATGCCAGACGGTCCGGCCAGGCCAGGGCGCAGGCGATCGGCGTCTTCATGTCCGGCGGTCCCATCTGGGCCAGCGTCGAGCCGTCGACGTATTCGACCAGACTGTGAATGATCGACTCGGGATGAACCACGATGTCGATCCGCTGTGCCGGCACATCGAACAGATAGGCCGCCTCGATGGCCTCCAGCCCCTTGTTGGCCATGGTTGCACTATCGACCGAGATCTTGGCGCCCATACTCCAGTTGGGGTGTGCCACGGCTTGTTCCGGTGTGATGCCCGCCATCTCGGCGCGCGTCGCCCGACGAAACGGCCCGCCGGACGCGGTCAACACCAGTCTGGCCACCTGCTCCGGCGCGTCATGAGGGAAGACCTGGAAGATGGCGGAATGCTCCGAATCCACCGGGATCACCCGCCCGCCCGACCGTTTGACCCGCTCGAGCAGGGCCGGGCCGCAGCACACCAGGCTTTCCTTGTTTGCAAGGGCCAGCGTCGCGCCCGTCGCCGCCGCCGCCCAAGCCGAACGCAGGCCCGCAGAGCCGACGATGGCGGCCATGATCCAGTCCACGGAACGAGTGGCCGCCTCGACGATGGCCGCCTCCCCCGCCGCCGCCTCGACGCCGGTTCCGGCCAGGGCGTCGCGCAACTCCGACAGTTGCGCCTCATCGGCGATCACCGCCAGGCGTGGCTTCCAGCGCCGCGCTTGCTCGACCAGCCTGGCGACGTTCGCGCCGCCAGTCAGGACCTCAACCTCGAAGGCGCCGCTTCCGGCCGTTTCCGCCTGATCCATCAGGTCCAGCGTCGAACAGCCGACCGAGCCGGTCGAACCCAGAATCGTCACCCGCCGCCGGATCATGCGCCACGCTCCATCAGCAGCACGATCAGACGTCCGCAGGCCACCACCACCACGGCGAACATCAATCCGTCGACCCGATCCATCAACCCGCCATGACCCGGGATCAGCGTGCCGGCGTCCTTGACGCCGTAGCGACGCTTCAGCGCCGATTCCCACAGGTCGCCGCCCATGGTCGCCAATGCCGCCGCCAGTCCGAGGACTGCGCCCCACACCGGTCCGATGCTCATCCCTTGCCACACCGCCAGCAGGGCTCCGGCGATGGTGCCGGCGACCAAGGCGCCGACGAAGCCGGACCAGGTCTTGTTGGGCGAGAACCGCGGCCACAGCTTAGGCCCGCCGACCTGGCTGCCGACCAGATAGGCCATGCTGTCCGAAGTCCAGGCGATCACGAAGGCGAATACGGTCCATGACAGGCCCTCACTGGTGTCGACGTCGCGCAGCCAGATGATCAGCACCGCCGGCCAGCCGAGGTAGAGGACGCCATAGGCGGCATCCAGTGCTTCCTGACCCCGGTTGCGGGCGAACAGGCCGGCGGACACCGCGCCGAACACCAGCATGACCAGCGCCAGCGACAATTCCCCCGCATGGGCGGCCACCACCCCAGCCACCAGCCCGAAGGCCACCGCGCCGGCCATCACCCGCCAGGCTCCGGCCGCGCTCATCATTGCCCATTCCACCGCCAGCAGGGCGCAGGCCAGCAGCATCATTGCCAGGAACCACAGCCCACCGGCCCAGATCGCCAGCACGGCCGCCGTGGCCAGCACGATTCCAGATGCGGCCCTGAGGCCGATCTCGCCGGCCTTGACCGCCATCAGCCGGCCGCGAGCGCGGGCGTGGCCGCCGCCCGGCCGCCGAACCGTCGATCCCGGTTGCGATACTGATCGACGACGTCGGCCAGGGCGTCGGGCCCGTAATCCGGCCACAGCACGTTCTGGTAGACCAGCTCTGCATAGGCGGCCTCCCACAGCAGGAAGTTCGACAGCCGCTGCTCTCCCGAGGTGCGGACGATGACGTCCACTGGCGGCCCGCCGGCTGTCGACAGGCCCGTGCCGAACGTCTCCTCGTCCAGTGGACCCGTCGCCTCCCCGGCCAGGACCCTGTCGACATGACGCTGGGCCGCGTCGACGATGTCGGCGCGTCCGCCGTAATTGAAGGCGACCTGCAGGATGAATTTGTCGTTGTGGGCAGTCGTGGCCTCGACCCGCTCGACGATCTCGGCGATGTCGGCGGGCAGGCCGGCGCGGCGGCCCAGAACGAGCACCCGCACGCCCTCCTTCTCCAGTCGCTTCAGGTCGCTGACCACGTAGGAACGCACCAGACCCATCAGGTCGGTCACTTCCTCGACCGGGCGTCTCCAATTCTCGGTCGAAAAGCCGAATACCGTCAGGCAGTGGATGCCCAGCGCCGGAGCCGCCTGCACGGTGCGCTTCAGGGCCTGCACGCCCTCGCGATGTCCGATGGCCCGCGGCACGCCGCGTCGCTCCGCCCAGCGGCCGTTGCCGTCCATGATCAGGGCGACGTGGCGCGGCCCGTCTGCTGCGGGCGGGGCATGAAGGGGATCAACAGGCATCGTCGGCGCTTATCCTACGGTAATTTCCGCCATCAAACCTGCATGATCTCAACTTCCTTGGCTCTCAACGTATCGTCGATGCGCTTGATGGCCGCGTCCGTATCCTTCTGGACCTCAACCTCCATCTTTTTCTGCTCGTCCTGGCTGATCTCGGACGCCTTCTCGGCCTTCTTCAGGTCGTCGTTGGCGTCGCGCCGCACATTGCGCACGGAGATCTTCTGCTGCTCAGCGTATTTCCCGGCCAGCTTGGCCAGGTCCTTGCGGCGCTCTTCGGTCAGAGGCGGGACCGGAATGCGCAGGGTCTGTCCGTCGACGATGGGGTTCAGGCCAAGGCCGGCGGCGCGGATGGCCTTCTCGACCGCGACCACCATGGTCTTGTCCCAGACGTTGACCGAGATCATGCGCGGCTCGGGCACGCTGATCGCGGCCACGGCGTTGAGCGGCGAGGTCGAGCCATAGGCCTCCACCTGCACCGGCTCCAGGATTCCCGCGTTGGCGCGGCCGGTCCGCAGGCCGGAGAACTCTTCCCTCAAGGCGCCGACCGCCTTGTCCATGCGGTCGCGGTAGGTCTTCAGGTCAGGTTTGGCCATGGTCGTTTCTCTCGTCTTTTGATGGCGCTGTCAGGCGGGCTTGCTGGCCGATGTGATGACGGTGAACGTGCCCTCGCCCGTCAGGGTCCGTCGCAGCGAATTGTCTTCGCGGATCGAGAAGACCACGATCGGAATGCCCGAGTCACGCATCAAGGCGATGGCCGAGGCGTCCATGACCTTGAGATCCTTGGCCAGCACATCGTGATAGGTCAGGGTATCATAGCGGGTCGCCGTCGGGTCCTTCTTGGGATCGGCCGTATAGACGCCGTCCACGCTGGTGCCCTTCAGCAAGGCGTCACAGCCCATTTCGGCGGCCCGCAGCGCGGCCCCGGAATCCGTCGTGAAGAAGGGCGCGCCGACGCCTGCGGCGAAGATCACCACCCGCCCCTTTTCGAGATGACGCAGGGCCCGGCGGCGCACATAGGGCTCGGCCACGGCGTTCATGGTCAGGGCGCTCTGCACCCGTGTCTGGACGCCGATCTTTTCCAGCGCCGCCTGCATGGCCAAGGCGTTCATCACCGTGGCCAGCATGCCCATATAGTCGGCCGTGGCCCGGTCCATATCCCCGGCCGCCTTCGACAGCCCCCGGAAGATGTTGCCGCCGCCGATGACGAGACAGATTTCCACGCCCTCGCGCGCCACCTGGGCCACGGACTGGGCCACGTTCGCCACGGTCTTCATGTCGATGCCGTAGGCCTGATCGCCCATCAGCACCTCGCCCGAGACCTTCAGGAGGACGCGCTTGTAGCGAAATTCAGACGAGGCATCGGGCATGGAGGGTCCTGGGTGGCGGATTCGGCTCCTTATAGTTAGGCCCCGCCCGGGATTCAAAGACTACCAGCAGTCCGCGCCGATTCCCGGCGCTCGGACCGCCAGCAGGATGCGGCTGCGCTGCCGACGGCTGATCTCACCAGAAGCCTCGAGGATACAGCCGACCACTGTGTTCGAGTTCGGTGCCAGCAGGCCGTAGCGCAGGCCGCTGGCGTCCAGCTCCGCGCGTGCCCGCTCCAGCGCCGCCCGGGCTGCGGCCACCCGCGCCGGGTCGTCGGTGATCAAGGTCATCTCATGCAGCGCCTGACCTGAACGCGGGAAGTCGTAGGCCCGGTGGTCAAACACCGCCATCCGCGCGCCGAGGCGATCGCCCTCCGGCAGGTCGGAATCGAATTTGGCGTTCTGACTGGCGGAGAACACAACGGCCGGACCGGACTCGGGAACCACCAGAATATAGGCGTGCCGCGGAAACATCAGATAGTAGGCGGGCCATTTGGTCACCCGCACCCATGGATCGCCGTCCGGCCCCAGCGCATGGGCCCCGACGTAGATGCCGGAAGGCAAGGTGCGGCTGTCGATCCGTCCGAAGCGGCGCAGGATGTGGTCCACCATCACGTGATCTAACAGGAACACGCCGCGCTCCGCCTTGCGGGCGAAGTGCGCGCGTATGGCCTCCGCAGGGGGTCGGTGACCCAGGTGCCTGCCGTGAACAGCGGCGAAGGCCCCAGGCGACACCGGATGGCCCTCGGCGGCGCTGAACCAAAGGCCGCGAACCTCATGAACCATGCGATCGACGGGGTCGTCGCCTCGAAAGGTCGTCAGGCTCAGCGTCAGGTTGGCGGAGGCGAAAAGAAGCATGAGGCCGAGCATGGCCTGGCCCAAAGTGAGCGCCCATTTCCGCCAGCCCTTCAGAGGATGGCGGGCGTGCCGGACGTGCTCCAGCGCCGCCCGACTTCTGGCCTTCAGCTGCTTGCGAACGCCCTGGCCCATCCGCGCAGTCCCGTAACCTAAAGCCTGAGAATGACCGTCTCGACGATGGGCCGTCTATCCCAGATCTGCTGGCTGGCTTTTTTCAACGCGCGCGAAACGGCCTGTTCGATGACCATCTCGTCCTCCAGTGCCGCGCCCTTCAGCTTGCCGACGGCCTGCTCGACCCGTTCGGCCAGATCGTCGAGCGAGTCTCCCAGAGGCGATTCCGCGTCGCCGGGCAGGCCGATGGCCCGTACGTCGATGTCGCTGACGATCTGCCCGCGCTTGTCCATGGCGAAGCTGACCACCAGCACGCCGTTGGTCGAGGCATGGCGACGCTCGTGTAGCGCCTCGCCCTGTTCGGTGACCAGACGGCCGCCGTCGACATAGAGCCGGCCGTTGGGGACCTCGTCGATGATCACCGCAGGACCGGGGGCCAGACGTACCATGTCGCCGTTGCGCGGCGTGACCGTTTCCGGCACGCCCATGTCCTTGGCTAGGTTGGCGTGTTCGGCCAGGTGGCGGCGCATGCCGTGGGTTGGTACGGCGATCTTCGGCCGCGCCCATTGGTACATCTGCTTCAACTCATCCCGGCAGGGATGGCCGGACACGTGGATGCCCGGGTGGTCCTTCTCGGTGTATAGCCGCACGCCCCGGTCCGCGAGCTTGTCCTGCAGCCGTCCGACCGACAGTTCGTTGCCGGGGATGACCCGCGATGAGAAGATGCAGTGGTCGCCCTTGCTCAGCTTGATGTACGGGTGCGTGCCCTCGGCCACGCGCGACAAGGCCGCCCGGACCTCGCCCTGACTGCCGGTGCACAGATACAGGATCTGGTCGGCTGGCCAGACGCGCGCTTCTTCGTCCGACAGGAAGGGCTTGATGTCCTTCAGCATGCCGACATGCTTGGCGGCGGCGGTGATGCGATGCATCGAGCGGCCCGCCAGCGACACCCGGCGCCCGGCCTTCCCGGCGGCTCGAATCACGCTGTCCATCCGTGCGACGTTCGACGCGAAACAGCCGACCGCGATCCGGCCCTTCAGGCTGCCGATGAGATCAGCCAGCTTCTCGCGAACCATGCCTTCGGAGCCGGCGACGCCGTCCACGAAGACGTTTGTGGAATCGCAGACCATGGCCAGAATGCCCTCGTCGCCAAGACTCGTGATCGCCTTGGCGTCGGTGACGCCGCCGATGATCGGGTCGTCGTCGATCTTCCAGTCGCCGGTGTGCAACACAGTGCCCAGCGGCGTACGGATCGCCAGACCGTTTGGCTCGGCGATCGAGTGGGCCATGGTGACCATGGTCACCTGGAACGGGCCGAGGTCGATCGTGCCGCCCAGCGGCACCTCGATGATCTGCACATCCTTCAGTATGCCGGCCTCGCGCAGCTTCTCGCGGATCAGATAGGCGGTGAAGGGCGTGGCGTAGAGCGGGGCCTTAATGCGCGGCCACAGCCAGCCCAGGGCACCGATGTGGTCCTCATGCGCGTGGGTCAGCACGATGCCGCGGATGGTCTCGCCCTGCAGGAATTCCGGATCGGGCACGATCACGTCCACGCCGGGCGTCGACAGGTCGCCGAAGGTCACGCCCACGTCGACGACCAGCCACTCGCGGTTCGTTTCGGGGCCGTAGCCGTACACATTCAGATTCATTCCGATCTCGCCCGACCCGCCGAGCGGCAGGAAGACGAGTTCGTCGTTGGTTGTTTTTTTCATGCGTCCTTGATGTGGGTATTCCGCCGCCAGATTTCGAGGAGGCCGCGGATGGTCAGGTCCGGATCGAACCGGTCGATGGATGTGGTGGCCCCTTCAAACAATGAAGCGACGCCGCCGGTGCCGATGACGGTCATGGGGCTGCCCCACTCCGTCTTGATGCGCACGACCAGGCCCTCGATCAGGGCGACATAGCCCCAAAAGACCCCGGACTGCATATTGGAAACGGTGTCCTTGCCGATCACCTTGTCGGGGCGCTGGATAGCGATGCGCGGCAGCATGGCAGCCGCCTCGTGCAGCGCCTGCAGAGACAGATTGATGCCGGGCGCGATGACCCCACCCTCGAAGGCGCCGTCGGCCGCCACCACGTCAAACGTCGTGGCCGTGCCGCTGTCGATCACGATCAGGTCGCCGGGGTACACCATGTGCGCGCCGATGGCGTTGACCAGCCTGTCCGCTCCCGCCTCGCTCGGCTTGGTGATCCGCGCCGTCATGCCCAGCTCGACGTTCTCGCCGATTACCAGCGGCTCGACCGACAGATAGCGCCGGGCCAGATTGCGCAGGTTGAAGATCGACTGCGGCACGACGCTGGAGATGATGCAGCCGTCCAGTTGCCCGATCGCCAGCCCACGCATGGCCAGCAACTGGCTCAGCCAGACGGCGTATTCGTCCGCCGTGCGGTTGGCGTGGGTGGCAGTGCGCCACTGGGCGACCCAGTCCGACCCGTCATGGACGGCGAACAACGTGTTGGTGTTGCCCTGCTCGATCGCCAGCAGCATCACGCAGCCTCCCCGAAGAAAACGTCGCCGGCCGAGATCAGCCGCAGCGAACCGTCCGCCAGCCTGAGTTTCAACGCGCCGTCGGCTGCCACGCCCTCGGCACGGCCCTCAACCGTCTCATGGCCCAGCCGAGCGACAGCCGGTCCGTCCAGACCCGGCGTCCGCGTCCGCCAAGCGTCGAGGATGGGCTGGAACCCCATCGTCTCCCAACGCTCCTGCCAGACCGCGAAGGCCACGGCTAGTCGCTGGCAGGCGATCTCGACGGACGGGGGTATGGTCGCACCGACCGCCAGATGATGCGCCAGGGCCGTCGCGGGACGCTCCGTCCCCGTGGGAGCATGCGTCAGATTCACGCCAATTCCGACGGCCAGCCATAGATCGCCGTTGGGATGCGGTCCGGATTCGACCAGAATGCCCGCTACCTTTTCCCCGGCCAGCATCACGTCATTGGGCCATTTGATCGTGACCAGGGACGGCGGAGCCCAGCCGTCCAGCAGATCGGCGACGGCCAGCGCCGCGATGAAAGTGACCTGCGCCGCCTCCGCAGGTGCCTTCTGCGTCACGAACAGCAGGGTCGCGGCCAGATTCCCCGTTTCACTTTGCCAATTGCGACCGCGACGCCCGCGCCCCGCCGTCTGGTGGCGCGCAGCGACCCAAAGCGGTCCCGTTTCCCCGACTTCGGCTCGTCGACGGGCCTCCGCATTGGTGGAGTCGGTCTGGTCGAACAGCAGGATGGGCGCGGCGGACATGATCGCCCTACCCGGCTCCAAAGCTTGTCGCGGCGGCCCGGGTCAGCGGCTCAAGCCAGGTCAGGCCGACGATCACCAGCGGGAAGGCGAAGGCCGCCGACGTCCAGGCGATGACCTTGGTTTCGACCGGCGCGGGGTCGGTCGCGACCGTGCCCTCGGGCACCGGATCGAACCACATCAGTTTGATGATCCGCAGATAGTAGAAGCCCGCCACGACCGAGGCGACCAGACCGGCCGCACCGACCATCCAGTAGCCGGCGTCGGCGGCCGCTCCGAAGACATAATATTTACCCCAAAAGCCCGACAACGGCGGCATCCCGAGAACCGACAGCGACAGCACCGTCAGGGCGATGGTGGTGACCGGCTTGTCCTTACGCAGGCCCGCCAGATCGGCGATCTTGCGGATCGGGCGACCGCCGCGCGACAGTGACAGCAGGATGGCGAAGAAGCCCAGTTGGTCGATGACGTACAGCGTCATGAACATCAGCATGGCCTGCAGCCCCGCCTCGGTCCCGACCGCGATGCCCAGCAGGGCGTAGCCGATGTTGGCGATGGACGAATAGGCCAGCAGCCGCTGGATGTCCTTTTGCGCCAGGCCGCCGAAGGCGCCGACGGCGAAACTGATCAGCGAAATCAGAATCAGCACCTGGGCCCACTGCTCCTGCGATCCGGCGAAGCCGTCGCCCAGCGCGCGGGCGAACAGGACCATGGCGGCCATCTTCGGCGCGGTGGCGAACAGGGCCACGACCGGCGTTGGTGCCCCCTCATAGACGTCCGGCGTCCACATGTGGAACGGCGCGGCCGAGACCTTGAACGCCAGGCCGCAGATCAGGAAGACCAGGCCGAAGATCAGGCCGGGAGAGTCGTTGGTCGCCGCATAGGCCGCGATCTCGTCGAAGCGCATCGAGCCGGTGAAGCCGTAGATCAGGCTGGCGCCGTAGAGCAGCAGACCGGACGACAGGGCACCGAGCACGAAATACTTCAGGCCCGCCTCGGACGCCTTCAGATCGTCGCGATGAAAGGCGGCCAGCACATAGAGCGCCAGCGAATGCAGCTCGATGCCGACATAGAGCGAGATCAGATCGCCCGACGACGCCATCATCCCCATGCCGGCCGAGGCCAGCACGATCAGGATCGGATATTCGAACCGCGCGATTCGCGTCCGGTGCATCCAGCCGTTACCCAGCACGATGGCCACGGCGCTGGACAGGAAGATCACCGCCTTGCCGAAGACGGCCAACGGGTCGGCGACGTAGGCCCCGTTGAACGCCTCGCCAAGCGGACCGGTCACGGCCACACCCGTCGCGACGACCAGCAGGCCGACGGACAGTGTGGAGATCAGGCGCGCGCTCTTGTCGCCCATAAAGGCGCCGAGCATCAGCAACGCGAGGCCGCCAACCGCAAGCGTGATCTCGGGAGCCGAAAGATGAAGGGCGGAAATCAGATCAGGCATGTCGGTCTCACCCGCCGATCGCGGCACGATAGGTGGTCGTCAGGGCCTCGACCGAGGCGGCGGTATAGTCGAGCACCAGGCCTGGCTGCACGCCCAGCCAGATGGTGCCGACGATCAGGGGCACGAAGATCAGCAGCTCGCGCTTGTCGATGTCCGTGATGGTCTTCAGGGCCGGGTTGGTGATCTCGCCGAACATGACGTTGCGATACAGCGTCAGGGCATAGACCGCCGAGAAGATTACCCCCGAGGCCGCGAACAGGGCTGTCCAGGTCGATACCTGATAAACGCCAGTCATGGTCAGGATCTCACCGATGAAGCCCGAGGTGCCCGGCAGCCCGACGTTGGCCATGGTGAACAGCAGGAAGATGGCCGCGAACCACGGCATCCGGCTGGTCAGGCCGCCGTAGAAGGCGATCTCGCGTGTGTGCATCCGGTCATAGACCACGCCGACGCAGAGGAAGAGCGCGGCCGAGATCAGGCCATGACTCAACATCTGGAACACCGCGCCCTGCACGCCCAGATCGTTGCCGGCGAAGATGCCCATGGTGACGAAGCCCATGTGCGCCACCGACGAATAGGCGATCAGCTTCTTCATGTCCGTCTGCCGGAAGGCGACCAGCGAGGTATAGACCACGGCGATGGCCGACAGGGCGAACACCAGCGGCGCGAACATCTGCGACGCCTGCGGGAACATCGGCAGGTTGAACAGAATGAAGCCGTAGCCGCCAAGCTTCAACAGGATGCCCGCCAGGATCACCGACCCCGCCGTGGGGGCCTGCACGTGGGCGTCGGGCAACCAGGTGTGCACCGGCCACATCGGCATCTTCACCGCGAACGAGGCGAAGAAGGCCAGCCACAACAACGGCTGCGCCTCAGGCGCGAATGCGAATTCCTTGAGCGCCGGAATGCTGGTCGTGCCAGCCTCGGCCGCCATCCACAGCATGGCCAGCAGCATCAGCACCGAACCCAGCAGGGTGTAGAGGAAGAATTTGTAGGCGGCGTAGATCCGGTTCGCCCCGCCCCACACGCCGATGATGATGAACATCGGCACCAGGGTGCCTTCGAAGAAAATGTAGAACAGGAAGAGGTCCAGCGAGGTGAACACCCCGATGACCAGTGTCTCCAGCACCAAGAACGCGATCATGTAGTCGACCACCCGGTCCTTGATTGTCGCCCAGCTGGCCAGGATGCAGATCGGCATCAGGAACGCCGTCAGCAGCACGAACAGGATCGAAATCCCGTCCACCCCCATGTGGTACTGCGCCCCGGCGAACCATTCATAGCGCTCGACGAACTGGTAAGCCGCGCTCGACGGATCGAACGCGGCGATCAGCACGGCCGAAACGGCCAGGGTCACGACGGTGGTCAGCAGAGCGATCCAGCGCGCCGAGGCATCAGCCCCACCCTTGTTGAGCAGGCGGGCCAGCAGGATCAGTCCCGCCCCGACCAGCGGCAGGAAGGTGACGACGCTCAGGATGTAGGGGATCTGGGGCAAGATCAGCCTCCCCACGCGATGATCGCGAAGGCGAGGAATCCAGCCAGGCCGAGCAACATCACGAAGGCGTAGAAGTATACGTAGCCGGACTGGAACCGGGCCAAACCGCCAGCAAACATGCGCGACACCCAAGCCATGCCGTTCGGACCGCCGCCGTCGATGATCTTCATGTCGCCGACCTTCCAGAACAGGTCGCCGACCGCCTTGGCGCCACGCACGAAGACGACGTCGTAGAGCTCGTCGAAATACCATTTATTGTAGAGGAAGGCGTGGACCACACTGCCCCGCTCGGCCATCCGGCGCGCCATGCCGTCCTTGAGGATATAGAGCCAGAAGGCCGCGAAGGTGCCGATCAGCGTCAGGACCAGCGGCGACCACTTCACCCAGGTCGGAACATAGTGGCTCTCGTGGAGGACGTGGTTGTCCGGCCCGGTGAAGATCGCGCCGCGCCAGAATTCATGCTCGAAATCACCGATGAAGTACGGCGCGAAGGCGACGCCTGCCGCGACGGCTCCGACCGACAGCAGGATCAGGGGAACCAGCATCACCCAAGGGCTCTCGTGCGGCTTCAGCGGGCCGTGGTGCGCATGGTCATCGTGGACATGCCCGTCGCCGTCATGGGTGTCGACGATCGGCTCGAAGTGCGTCTCCAACCGGGTGTGCGAGGCGTGGTCGTCCTGAGCGTGATCATCCTGATGCGCGTCCTTCCACACCGGCTTGTTGTGGAAGGTCATGAACACCAGCCGCCACGAGTAATAGGCGGTCAGGCCAGCGGCCAGGATGCCGACCATGAAGGCGAACAGTCCCATCGCACTGTGGCCTTCGGTAAACGAGGCGAAGGCGCTCTCGATGATCGAATCTTTCGAGTAGAAGCCCGCGAAACCGCCGACGCCGGGGATGCCCAGTCCGGTGATGGCGATGGTGCCGATCGTCATCACCGCATAGGTGACGGGCAAGAGCTTCCACAGCCCGCCCATCTTCCGCATATCCTGCTCGTGATGCATCCCGTGGATCACCGAGCCGGCGCCGAGGAACAGCAGGGCCTTGAAGAAGGCGTGGGTGAACAGGTGGAACATGGCGGCTTGATAGGCGCCGACGCCCGCCGCGAAGAACATGTAGCCCAGCTGCGAACAGGTCGAATAGGCGATGACCCGCTTGATGTCGTTCTGGGCCAGGCCGACCGTCGCGGCGAAAAGGGCCGTCACTGCGCCGATGATGGCTACGACGGACGACGCCACCGGGGCGTATTCGAAGATCGGGCTCAGAAGGCAGACCATGTAGACGCCCGCGGTGACCATGGTCGCCGCGTGGATCAGCGCCGATACAGGGGTAGGGCCCTCCATGGCGTCCGGCAGCCAGGTGTGCAGGAAGAACTGCGCCGACTTGCCCATGGCGCCGATGAACAGCAGCACCGCCGCCAGATCCAGCGCCGACCACGTGTGGCCGAGGAAGTCCCATCCGGTGTTCTCGCGCGTCGCTATCATGGGGAACAGTTCGGCGAACTGGATCGTGCCGAACATCCAGAACACCGTGAAGATGCCCAGGGCGAAACCGAAGTCGCCGACGCGGTTGACCACGAAGGCCTTGATCGCGGCGGCGCTGGCGGTGGGCTTCTTGTACCAGAAGCCGATAAGCAGATAGGACGCCAGCCCCACCCCCTCCCAGCCGAAGAAAAGCTGCATGAAGTCGGCGGCGGTCACCAGCGCCAGCATGGCGAAGGTGAACAGTGACAGATAGGCGAAGAACCGCGGCTTGTCGGGATCCTCCGCCATATAGCCCCAGGAATACAGGTGCACGAGCGACGACACCGTCGTCACCACCACCAGCATGACCGCCGACAGGGCATCCACGCGGATGGCCCAGTTCGACTGGAAGTCGCCGACGTTGATGAAAGGCGCGATCTGAACCGTGAAGGCTTCCAGATGGCCCCAGGTCCACTGACCGAAGACGATCCACGAGACCAGGCACGAGAAGAACAGCAGACCGGTCGTGATGGCGAGCGACGGCGTGTTCCCGAGGCGACGTCCACTCAGGCCGACGATGATCGCACCGAGCAGCGGGGCGAAGACGCCGAGGGTGACGAGGGTCTCGATATTCACGGTCAGCCCTTCATCACCGAGGCGTCGTCAACCGCGATGTCGCCGCGGTTGCGGAAGAAGGTCACCAGAATGGCCAGGCCGACGGCGGCCTCGGCGGCGGCTACGGTCAGGACGAACATGGCCATGATCTGCCCCTGCACGTCGTTGAGATAGGCCGAGAAGGCGACGAAATTGATGTTCACGGCCAGCAGGATCAGCTCGATCGACATCAGGATGACGATGACGTTCTTGCGGTTCACGAAAATGCCAAACACCCCGATGGTGAACAGGATCGCGCCCACCGCCAGATAGTGCTGCAGGGTGATTTCCATCAGAGCAGATCCTCGGGAGCGATGCCGGCACCGGTGGTCACGGACTTGACCTCCATGGCCGTCTTCGCGTCGCGACCAACCTGGCGGGCGACGTTCTGGCGTTTGACGTTGGGCTTGTGGCGCAGGGTCAGGACGATGGCCCCTATCATGGCGATCAGCAGGATGATCCCCGACGCCTGGAAGATGTAGACATAGTCCGTGTACAGAACGCGCCCGATAGCCTCGACGTTGGTCTGGTCTGCGGTCGCCGCGACGGGCCCGACGGAGTCAGCAGCGGCGCCGCCGCTCACGACAACCAGCGAGATCATCACCATCTCGGCCAGCAACACGCCCGCCACGATCATCGCCAGCGGGAGGTAACGGGCATAGCCCCCGCGCAGCTTCACGAAGTCGACGTCCAGCATCATGACGACGAACAGGAACAACACCGCCACGGCGCCGACGTAGACGACGACCAGCAGCATCGCCAGGAACTCGGCGCCCAGCAGCACGAACAGGCCCGCCGACGAGAAAAATGTGAGGATCAGCCACAGCACGCTGTGCACGGGATTTTTGGCCGTCACGACCATCAGGCCGCCCAGCACGGCCACAGCGGCCAGCAGATAAAAGGCAATGCCTTGCAACATCGGAGGCCTTCGCCCCTTTCGGACTGTGGGCTGCGGTCCCTGCTGGAATCGCGGCCCGGTGAGGGACTGCGCCTTACCGGTAAGGCGCGTCGAGTTCCAGATTCTTCGCGATCAGCCGTTCCCAGCGGTCGCCGTTCGCGAGCAGCCGGTCCTTGTCGTACAACAGCTCTTCGCGGGTCTCGGTCGTGAACTCCGAGTTCGGCCCTTCGACGATGGCATCCACCGGGCAGGACTCCTCACAGAGACCGCAATAGATGCATTTGACCATATCGATGTCGTATCGGGTCGTCCGGCGGCTGCCGTCGGCGCGGGGCTCGGATTCGATGGTGATAGCCTGGGCCGGGCAGATGGCCTCGCACAGCTTGCAGGCGATGCAGCGTTCCTCACCGTTGGCGTAGCGCCGCAAGGCGTGCTCGCCCCGAAAGCGCGGCGACTGCGGATTGCGCTCAAACGGATAGTTCACCGTGGCCTTGGGCCGGGCCATGTATTTCAGCGACAGGCCGATCGCGCCGAAGGCGTCGATCAGAAGGGCGCCCTTCGCGGCCTGGACGAGACGGTTCAGCATTACGGTCTGACTCCGGAAACGCCGCGGCAAAGCTCTTGCTTGCGCGGATCGTCTTCCTTGGTGATGCGGCACAGCCGCTCGCGTTCGGCCTGCTGGCGCAGGATCGCCTCCTGCCGGCGTTCCCACTGGACCGGCGAGGTCGGCTCGGCCTCATAGGTCGGGAGGGCGCAAGCAGTGGTCGCCAGGGCCAGCGTCAGGATCAGCAACCGGTTCATGCGCCCACCGCGAACACGCGCCAGGCCGCCACGACCACAACGGCCACAAGCGACGTCGGCAGGAAGATCTTCCACCCCAGCCGCATCAGCTGGTCGTAGCGATAACGGGGCACGAAGGCCTTCACCAGGGCGATCATGAAGAACCAGAAGACGATCTTGCCGAAGAAGACGAGGAACAGCAGGAAATTGACCAGGAACTCCGGCCAGTCGGCCGCGAAGTCGATGGGGAAGCCCGGATTCCAGCCGCCGAAGAACAGCAGGCTGATCATGGCGCACATGAAGACGATGTTGGCGTATTCGCCGATCATGAACAGCAGGTACGGCGTCGAGCTGTATTCCACCTGATAGCCGGCCACGAGCTCGGACTCGGCCTCGGGCAGGTCGAACGGCGGACGATTGGTCTCGGCCAAGGCCGAGATGAAGAAGATGATCGCCATCGGGAACATGACGATGATTGTCGGCCACGTCCCCGCCCCCCCGCCGAACGCGTTCCAGTTCCAGATCCAGCCTTCCTGCTGAATCACGATCGAGGTCAGGTTCATCGTCCCGGCAAGCAGGATGACGTTGATGATCACCAGGCCGATGGAGACCTCATAGGACACCATCTGCGCGGCGGACCGCAGCGAGCCGAGGAACGGATATTTAGAGTTCGAAGCCCAGCCGCCCATGATGATGCCGTACACACCGAGGCTCGAGATCGCGAAGATGTACAGGATGCCGACGTTCAGGTCCGAAATGACCCAGCCCGGCGCGAACGGAATGGCCGCCCAGGCGATGAAGGCCAGGATAAAGGTCAGCAGCGGAGCCAGCAGGAACACCACCTTGTCGGCACCGGCCGGGACGATGACTTCCTTCAGCACGAACTTTAAAAAGTCGGCGAACGACTGAAGCAGGCCGAAGGGCCCGACGACATTGGGCCCCTTGCGCATCTGCACGCTGGCCCAGACCTTGCGGTCCATCAGCAGCAGGAAGGCCAGCGAGATCAGGATCCCGACGGTGACCAGCAGGATGCCGCCCACGGTGATCAGCAGCCATCCGGCAGGGCTCGTCCAGAACGAGGGCGGAATTCGACCCCAGAGCCAAACGACGCCGAACGCCAAGCCAGCGGCGACAGCCAGCCCGACCAGCGTCAGGAAAATCGTCGCCATCGGATTTGAACGGCGAACAATAACTTCGGTCATCGCCCTACTCCGCCGCCATCGCGATCGGAGCGATCCGCAGGGCGGACAGCTCGGCCATGGTCGCGCTGGCGCGCGTGATCGGGTTGTTCAGATAGGGGTCGCGGACCGCCGAGACGAAGGCGACGTCGCCCAGGTCGCCCTTCCGACCCAGCGCCGCGACGTCGAAGCTCGCGGGCGGAGCCAGATAGTCGATCCGGCCGAAGGTCGAATGGTCGGCCATCAGTCTGGAGCGCAACGCAGCCAGCGTGTCGTATGGCAGGGTCTGGCCGACCATGGCCGACAGGGCGCGAAGGATGGCCCAGTCCTCTTTCGCCAGCCCCTTGGGGAAGACGACGCGTTCGGCCATCTGCGCCCGGCCTTCGGTATTGACGTACAGGCCCGACTTCTCGGTATAGGCGGCACCCGGCAGGATCACGTCCGCGCCGTGCGCGCCGCGGTCGCCGTGGCTGCCCAGATAGACGCGGAAAGCCTTGGACTTCGACAGGTCGATCTCGTCAGCGCCCAGCAGGAACAGCACGTCCAGCCCGCTCTTGGCGGTCATCTGCGCCGCCGTGAGGCCGCCCTCGCCGGGCACGAAGCCCATGTCGAGGCCAGCCACCCGCGAGGCGGCGGAATGAAGGACATTGAACCCGTTCCAGCCTTCCGCGATCACGCCGATCTTCTTCGCCAGCGCACCTAGCGCGTTCAGCACGGCCGGACCGTTTTCGCCCGACACGGCACCCGCGCCGACGATGATCGCCGGACGCTCGGCCTTGGTCAGGAGGTCCATCGCCGCCTTGGGCAGCTTGGACAGAGTCTTTGAACCCGCGCCCAACCATCTGTAATTGAACGTCAGATCAGCCTGCTCGCCGATCAGTCCGATCTCGGTCTTGCCGGCCAGCCACGCCTTGCGAAGGCGGGTGTTGAGCAACGGCGCCTCGACGCGCGGATTGGTGCCGACGATCAGTACGGCGTCGGCAGCCTCAATCCCGGCGATGCCGGAGTTAAACAGCCAACTCTCGCGCGGGCCGTATCCCAGCGCCGACCCATCCTGACGGCAGTCGGTGTTGGCCGAGCCCAGGGCGCGGAACAGGTCCAGCGCCGCCTTCATCGATTCCGCGTCCTGCAGGTCTCCGGCTATGACACCGATCTTTTCGGGCTTCGCCGCGTTCAGCTTCGCCGCCACCAGGCCGAGCGCCTCGTCCCATGAGGCCGCGCGCAACCTGCCGTTCTCGCGCACCCAGGGCTTGTCCAGACGTCGGCTTTGCAGGCCGTCGACGGCATAGCGGCTGACGTCGGACAGCCACTCCTCGTTGATGCCCTCGTTGACGCGCGGCAGGATGCGCATCACCTCGGCCCCCTTGGCGTCGGCGCGGATGTTCGAGCCCAAGGCGTCCATGACGTCGATGGTCTCGGTCTTCTTCAGCTCCCACGGGCGATAGTGGAACTGCCACGGCCTGTGGGTCAGGGCACCGACGGGGCACAGGTCGTTGACGTTGCCCGACAGCTCGCTGTCGACCGCCTTCTCCAGATAGGTGGTGATCTCCGCGTCCTCGCCGCGCGAGATCATGCCGATGTCCGGCACCCCCGCCACCTCCGTCACGAACCGCACGCAGCGGGTGCACTGGATGCACCGCGTCATGAAGGTCTTGATGGTCGGACCCATGTTCTTTTCTTCGACCGCGCGCTTGTTCTCCGCATAGCGCGAGCCGTCGCGGCCATAGCCCATGGCCTGGTCCTGCAGGTCGCACTCGCCACCCTGGTCGCAGATCGGGCAGTCCAGCGGGTGGTTGATGAGCAGGAACTCCATCACCCCTTCGCGCGCCTTCTTGACCATCGGCGTGTCGGTGAAGATTTCCTGACCCTCGGCGGCCGGAAGGGCGCACGACGCCTGCGGCTTGGGCGGTCCGGGCTTCACCTCGACCAGGCACATGCGGCAGTTGCCGGCGATCGACAGCCGCTCGTGATAGCAGAAGCGCGGGATCTCGTGCCCGGCGCGCTCGGCGACCTGCAGCACAGTCATGCCGGGCTCGAACTCGGTGTCTACGCCATTGACCTTGGCGGCGGGCATCAGCGGGCCTCTTGCTCAGCAGCCACGGAATGGGTTTCCGTGGCGGTCGTCCCATCCGGGAGCGTCGTGTTGATGGTGATGGCGTCGCCGTCAAGCGCGAACCGCGCCACCGGGTCGCCGGACTGGTTCATCCAGCGGTCCTGTTCGGGAGTGGTCACGCCGACCGGCTTCCAGGTGACGATGTCGCCGTCGACCCGGCACTGCGCCCGGCGGCGTCCGCCGTCGACCGGCGCGCGCCACGAGGCGTTGACGACCCGGCCCTCGAGCCCGTCGATCTGGATATCCGTCACGCCCTGGCCATGGATCGCCGCGAGGCCGGCCTGACAGACCCGGCGCAGGTTGGCGGCGGAAAGCACCGCCGACACGCCGGCCTCGGCGTCCGCAGCGGGGTTCACGGCCGAGACCTTTTCCGCCGGCGTCGGCGCAACCTTCTCGGCCTCGGCGCCACAGGCGCCGAGGGTAAGAGCGGTCACCACAATGACGGCGGTTGCGCGCATCCCTACTCCGCCGCGATCGCGTGGCCGGCGAAATTCGCGCGGCGGCTGCGGTAGGAGGAGATGCGCTCCTCAATCTCGTGCCGGAAATGCCGGATCAGGCCCTGCACCGGCCAGGCGGCGGCGTCACCCAGGGCGCAGATGGTGTGGCCCTCGATCTGGGTCGAGACGTCCAGCAGCAGGTCGATCTCGGACGGGTCGGCCTCGCCGATCGCCATCCGTTCCAGCACCCGCCACATCCAGCCCGTGCCCTCGCGGCAGGGCGTGCACTGGCCGCAGCTCTCATGCTTGTAGAAATAGCTGATGCGGGCGATGGCGCGGACCAGATCGGTCGACTGGTCCATGACGATCACCGCAGCCGTGCCGAGACCCGACTTCATGTCGCGTAAGGAGTCGAAATCCATCAGGGCGACTTCGGACATTTCCCGCGTGATCAGCGGCACCGAGGAGCCGCCCGGGATGATGGCCTTCAGATTGTCCCAGCCGCCGCGCACGCCGCCGCAATGGTCTTCCAGCAGCTGACGCAGCGGGATCGACATCGCCTCTTCGACATTGCATGGCCGGTTCACATGGCCGCTGATCGACATGATCTTGGTGCCGGTGTTGTTGGCCCGGCCGAAGCCCGCGAACCATTCGGCCCCACGGCGCAGGATGGTGCCCACCACCGCGATCGACTCGACGTTGTTGACCGTGGTCGGGCAGCCGTACAGGCCGGCCCCGGCGGGGAACGGCGGCTTGAGCCGGGGCTGGCCCTTCTTGCCCTCCAGGCTCTCCAGCAGCGCCGTCTCCTCGCCGCAGATATAGGCCCCCGCGCCGTGGTGGATATAGACGTCGAAATCCCAGCCGTGGACGTTGTTCTTGCCGATCAGCCTGGCCTCGTAGGCCTGTTTTACCGCCGCCTCCATGCGCTCGCGTTCCAGCACATACTCGCCGCGCAGATAGATGTAACAGGCGTGGGCCTGCATCGCGAAGCTGGCGATCAGGCAGCCCTCGATCAGCAGTTGGGGATCATGGCGCATGATCTCCCGGTCCTTACAGGTCCCCGGCTCGGACTCATCGGCGTTGACCACCAGATAGTGCGGCCGGTCCTTCAGTTCCTTGGGCATGAAGGACCATTTCAGGCCCGTGCCGAAGCCGGCGCCGCCGCGTCCGCGCAGACCCGAGTTCTTGACGTTGGCGATGATCCAGTCGCGACCGAGGTCGAGCATGTCCTTGGTCGCGTTCCACGCGCCGCGGCTCTTCGCCCCCTCCAGCGTCCAGTCATGAAAGCCGTACAGGTTGGTGAAGATGCGGTCCTTGTCTTGGAGGATTCCGACCATGGTTCAGTTCATCTCGCGCATGCGGCGGCGGTGATAGCGGGTACGAAGAAAGATGGCCGACAGCATAAGGGCCCAGCCGAAGGCCAAGGCGGCGTAACCGCCCCACTCGATCGCCTCGGCGGCTCTTCCCGCCTGGCCCGAAAAATACACGGCAATCGCGCCCAGAATGACCAGGCCGAACCCGACCAGCCGCGGGGTGCGTCCGACGACGCGCAGTTCTGCCCGGTACTGGGCGACCTTGGCGTCATCCGACAGATCGGGCCGGGTCATGCCGTCACCGGTTCGCTGTGGGGCAGTTTTTTGATCTTCTTCGCCGCCGAGCCGTCATAGAGCGCCGGATCGGTCAGGGTCGGGGCCCCGCCTTCCGGCTCTGAACTGTGGCGACCGATGCGCGACCCCGGCTTCGGCTTCTTGCCCGCCGCGAAGTCGTCGATGATCTGGGCCATCGTGTCGGCCGTCAGGTCCTCGAAATAATAGTCGTTGATCTGGGCCATCGGCGCATTGGCGCAAGCGCCCAGGCATTCGACTTCCTGCCAGGTGAAGCGGCCGTCGGCGCTCAGCGTATCCTTCGGTCCGATCTTGTCCTTGCAAACCTTCATCAGCTCGCCCGAGCCGCGCAGCAGGCAGGGCGTCGTGCCGCACACCTGGATGAGCGCGACCGAGCCGACCGGGGCCAGCATGAACATGGTGTAGAAGGTCGCCACCTCCAGCACCCGGATATAGGGCATGTCCAGCAGCTCCCCGACGGCACGCAGCGCCGGCTCCGGGCACCCGCCCTCCTGCTTCTGCACCAGCCACAGGATCGGGATCACCGCCGACGCCTTGCGGCCCTCCGGATATTTGGCGATCCACCAGTCGCATTTGGCCTTCGTCGCCCTGGCGAAGGCGAAGCTGTCCGGCTGGATCTTGGCGAGACGACGAACGCTCATGACTTGCCTGCACTCTCGAACGGATTTCGCTTGTAGCCCAGCCAGCTCCGAACCGGCGCTATCGCCACCAAGGCGAAGAATACGACCAGGCCCGAAGACAGGCCGATGCCGAAGCCCAATAGCCCGGGCGAGTCAAAGCCCTGTGCCTCCGCCCCGCGCTCGACCGCGTCACTGATGATCTGGAACGGAATCCAGATGCTCGCGTAGAGAACGAAATTCGGCAGAAACCGGCGGACCATCGGACGGCGATCCCCGCCCTTGATCACGTCCCGGTCGCGCAGGAACACGCCGAACACGACCGCCATGATCAGTGGAAACACCCACACAGCGGCCCAGTCCTCAAGCGCGAAAATGGGAATCGGGAACGCCATCAGACTTCCATTTCGGAGGCGACGACGCCCTCGCCCAGCATCTTCTTGCGCAGCGTCAGGATGCGGTGCTGTCCCTGCCGGGTCAGCAGCACATTGTGATGCCAGGTCTCCCCGCTGCTGTCGGTCACTGAATAGGCCACGACCGACCAGCCCTGCCGCACCAGATCGCTCAGGGGTTTCTCGATCACCGGTCCACCTCCCCGAACACGATGTCCAGCGACCCAAGGATGGCAGAGACGTCCGCCAGCATGTGGCCGCGGTTCATCCAGTCCATGGCCTGCAGCGAGCGGAAGCCCGGGGCCGATATCTTGACGCGGTACGGCCTGTTGGTGCCGTCCGAGACCAGATAGATGCCGAACTCGCCCTTGGGGGCCTCGACCGAGGCATAGACCTCGCCCTCCGGCGTGCGGAAGCCCTCGGTGTAGAGTTTGAAATGCTGTATCAGCGCCTCCATCGAGCGCTTCATCTCGCCGCGCTTGGGCGGGACGATCTTGTTGTCCTCGACCATCACCGGCTCGCCGGGGCAGTTGCGCAGCTTGTGGATGCACTGCTCCATGATCCGCACCGACTGCTTCATCTCCTCGATGCGGCATAGGTAGCGGTCCCAGCAGTCGCCGTTCTTGCCGACAGGAATGTCGAACTCCATCTCGGCGTAGCATTCGTACGGCTGTGACTTGCGCAGGTCCCACGCAATGTCCGAACCGCGCAGCATCACTCCGGTGAAGCCCCAGTCCAGCGCCTGCTGTTTCGACACCACGCCGATGTCGACGTTGCGCTGTTTGAAGATACGGTTCTCGGTGACGAGGGACTCAATGTCCTTCAGCGCCGCCGGAAACTCGTGACACCAGCGGCCGATATCGTCGATCAGGGCGTTGGGCAGGTCCTGATGCACGCCGCCGGGCCGGAAATAGTTGGCGTGCAGACGGGCACCCGAAGCGCGCTCGTAGAACACCATCAGCTTCTCGCGTTCCTCAAAGCCCCAGAGCGGTGGCGTCAGGGCCCCCACGTCCATGGCCTGGGTCGTCACGTTCAGCAGGTGCGACAGGATGCGGCCGATCTCGGAATACAGCACCCGGATCAGCTGGGCCCGGTATGGGATATCGAGCCCCAGCAGCTTCTCGATGGCGAGGCAGAAGGCGTGCTCCTGGTTCATCGGCGCGACGTAATCGAGCCGATCCAGATACGGCACGTTCTGCAGGTAGGTCCGCGCCTCCATCAGCTTTTCGGTGCCGCGGTGCAGCAGGCCGATGTGTGGATCGACACGGGTCACCAGCTCGCCGTCCAGCTCCAGCACCAGACGCAGCACCCCGTGCGCGGCCGGATGCTGCGGGCCGAAATTGATCGTGAATTTGCGGTCGTCCAGCGCGCGCGCGTGGTCGGTCAGGCCGTCGTCGAAGATGTCGGTCGCGCCGATCGGCAGGGGCTTGTTCTGTCCATCGGCCATCAGGGCTTGCTCCCCGTCAGGCCTTGGGCCTTCTCGTCGCCGTGCAGGACGGTGGTCGCGTATTCCGCGCCCTCCCAGGGCGACATGAAGTCGAAATTGCGGAACTCCTGGGTCAGTTTGACGGGCTCGTACACAACCCGCTTCTGTTCCTCGTCGTACCGAACCTCGACATAACCGGTCATGGGGAAGTCCTTGCGCAGCGGATGCCCTTGGAAGCCGTAGTCGGTCAGCAGCCGGCGCAGGTCCGGATGACCCTCGAACAGCATGCCGTACATGTCGAACGCCTCGCGCTCGAACCAGTCGGCACAGGGGAAGACGCCGACGGCGCTGGGCACGGGCTTGACCTCATCGGTCGTCAGCTTGACCCGCACGCGCGCGTTCCGGGTCATCGACAGCAGGTGATAGACCACCTCGAACCGCTCGGCCCGGTCCGGGAAGTCTACCCCGCACAGGTCCAGCAACTGCTGGAAGCCGAACCGCGCCTTCAGCGCCGTCAGCACCGACAGGATGTTGTCCCGCGTGGCGATCAGCGTCAGCTCGCCGAACGCGATCTGCGCCTCGACGCCCAGCTCCCCGACCATCTCGGCACCCAGCGGCGTCAGCGCGGTCTCGATCTCTTCAATCCGGGCCAGATGAGTGGAAGCAGGCGCGCTCATCGGTCGATAGTCCCCGTGCGCCGGATCTTCTTCTGTAGCTGTAGCAAGCCGTACAGCAGCGCCTCCGCCGTCGGCGGGCACCCCGGAACATAGACATCCACAGGTACAATTCGGTCGCAGCCACGGACTACACTGTAACTGTAGTGATAATAACCGCCGCCGTTGGCGCACGAACCCATTGAAAGCACGTAACGTGGATCCGGCATCTGATCGTATACTTTACGAAGTGCCGGAGCCATCTTGTTGGTCAAGGTGCCGGCCACAATCATCAGGTCCGACTGACGCGGACTGGCTCGCGGGGCCATACCGAACCGCTCCATATCGAAGCGCGGCATCGACGCCTGCATCATCTCCACGGCGCAGCAGGCCAGACCGAACGTCATCCACATCAGCGAGCCGGTCCGGGCCCAGTTGATGACGTCGTCCAGCGAGGTGGTGATAAAGCCACGCTCTCCCAGTTCAGCGTTCACCGACTCGAAGAACTTGTCGTGGATGGCGGGGTCATAGCCCTCGACCGACGACCGGGCACCGGTGCCGAACATGGTCGTGCTCATCGGCGTGGCCAGCCGTGACGCCGCCGGCGGCCCCACGGACGAACTGCCCTGGGCACCGACGCCGATCAGCGGCGTGGTGTTGGTCGTCACTCCCATTCGAGCGCGCCCTTCTTCCATTCGTAGATGAAGCCGACGGTCAGCACGCCCAGGAAGACCATCATCGACCAGAAGGCGAACACCATCCCCTCGCGCGACAAGTCAAACATCGACACCGCCCAAGGGAACAGGAAGGCCACTTCCAGATCGAAAATGATGAACAGGATCGACACCAGATAGAAGCGGACGTCGAACTTCATCCGCGCATCGTCGAAGGCGTTGAACCCGCACTCATAGGCCGACAGCTTTTCGCTATCGGGGTTACTGGGTGCCAGCGTCCATGCCGCCAGCATGAAGCCGAGGCCGATCACCGCCGCGATCCCGGTGAAGATCACGATCGGCAGATATTCGAGCAGATATCCATTCATCGGGGGGAATCCTGGTCCGCCCCGGGGGGAGGGCGGAATCGGGGCTTTCTAGACCCAAGCTCGCTGCGGTTCAAACCCGTGTGACGAATGGTTTTTTCTTGAGAACGGTTCGCACGAATTGTCGCAAGAGGGGGGGGGTTGCCCTCTTCGGTGCCTATCTGACCTTATGCAGCTTTGCTCGACCGCAAAGCACACGCCTATCCATGAGCGACGTCACCCCCGGCAGCCTGCCGCCCGCGAAGGGCTTCCTCGGATTCGTCGAACGGACCGGCAACCGGTTGCCAGATCCGGTCTTCCTGTCCTGTGGCTTATACTGGGACTGGTCGGTCTCAGCGTCTTGGACGCGAACCTGGGATGGACGGCGGTCAACCCGGTGACGGGCGAAGCCTTCGCCGCCCAGAGCTTGCTCTCGCCGGAAAACCTCGAGAAGCTTATCATCGGCATGCCCAAGACGCTCACGGACTTTCCACCGCTGGGGACCGTCATCACCATCATCTATGGCGCTGCCGTCGCAGAACGCACCGGCCTGTTCGCAGGCGCCATCCGTGCCGCCCTGCTGAACGCGCCGAAATCGTTGCTGACCCCGGTCCTCGTCATCACGGGCATGGTGTCTCACCACGCCTCGAACGCCGCCTAGGTTGTTGTGATTCCGTTGGCTGCCGTCATGTTCGCGGTCGCTGGTCGTCATCCGCTGGCAGGCTTGGCATGCTGCTGGGCATCAGTCCGGAGATGGCCACCGCCGCCTATCGGATGGGAGATTCGGTGACCAATATCGCCACCCCGCTGATGAGCTACTTCCCGCTGATTCTGACCTTCGCCCAGCGATGGGATCCGAGATTCGGCCTCGGCTCGCTCCTATCGACCATGATACCCTATGCCGGGGCCTTCCTCGTGGCAGGTCTGATCATGGTGGCGCTGTGGGTCGCGCTGGACCTGCCAGTGGGCCCCGGCGTCGGCGTCTACTACGACTTGCCGCCGCGCGAGGCCGCCGCCGTGGCGGGGCCGGGGGGTGTGGCGCGATGATCGTCGTTTTCCTCTCTGGACGCGCTTGACAGTGCGAGCCCCCCCCGCCTAAACGACGCCCCTCGCCGCAGAGCACCGCTTCGCGTCGGGGATACGCGGGTGTAGCTCAGTTGGTTAGAGTGCCGGCCTGTCACGCCGGAGGTCGCGGGTTCGAGTCCCGTCACTCGCGCCATTCCCCTTGACTTCACAGTCGGGGAGTGGCGCGCCACCCGTCTTCAGAACAAGACTGAACGGGCCAGACGCCCTACTTTGCATGTCGTCTTGGCAACTAGGCTCAGGACTCATTGCGTCATAGCCAGAAGATGACGGTTGCGGCGATGGCGATGGCGGACATGAAGGTGTGTGCGCATCGGTCGTAGCGGGTATGGATGCGTCGCCAGTCCTTGAGCCTGCCGAACATGTTCTCG
>NZ_JBDNHO010000053.1:0-38924 GCF_041688735.1 Brevundimonas sp. | reverse complement strand
GGCCTACAACGTCGGCCTGTCGAACCGCCGCTCGCGGACCGTGGCTGACGCTCTCGTCGGTCAAGGCGTCAACGGCGGCGTGATCTCGCTGGACGGCAAGGGCGAAACCGCCCTGGCCCGCGCCACCGCCGACGGTGTGCGTGAGCCGCTCAACCGTCGCGCCACCATCGACATCAACTTCTAGGGTTGATGTCTAACCCGGTCCTCGGCCTCAAGCAGGCCGAAGGCCGGTAGGCCAAAAGTACAGAGCCGCCGGTCCCGAAAGGGGCCGGCGGTTTTGCTTGCGGGGCTGGACTGGCCAAGCGCGGGTCCGGCCGCTATCTCCGGCCGACCGTTAAAAGGAACTGGCTCGCATGCGCGTGGCAATGATTGGAACCGGCTATGTCGGGCTGGTGTCGGGGGCCTGTTTCGCGGACTTCGGCCATGAGGTCGTCTGCGTCGACAAAGACCCGTCCAAGATCGAGCGGCTGGAGCGGGGCGAAATCCCGATCTTCGAGCCGGGGCTGGACGATCTGGTCGCCTCGAACGTCAAGGCCGGCCGTCTGGCCTTCGCGCTCGACGGTGCCCAAGCGATCCGCGCGGCAGACGCCGTCTTTATCGCCGTGGGCACGCCGTCGCGGCGCGGCGACGGCCACGCCGACCTGTCCTATGTCCATGCCGCCGCCGAAGAGATCGCCGGGCTGATCGAGGGCTTCACCGTCATCGTCACCAAGTCGACGGTGCCGGTCGGCACGGGCGACGAGATCGAGCTCATCATCCGCGAGAAACGCCCCGACGCTGACTTCGCCGTGGTCTCCAACCCGGAGTTCCTGCGCGAAGGTGCCGCCATCGAGGACTTCAAACGCCCGGACCGCATCGTGGTGGGGACCGAGGACAAGCGCGCCCAAGCGGTGATGCGGGAGATCTATCGCCCCCTGAACCTCAACGAGACGCCGATTCTGTTCACCGGACGGCGCACCTCGGAACTGATCAAATACGCGGCCAACGCCTTCCTGGCGATGAAGATCACCTTCATCAACGAGATGGCCGACCTGTGCGAGGTCGTGGGCGCCGACGTGCAGCAGGTCGCGCGCGGCATCGGCCTGGACAAGCGGATCGGCGGGAAATTCCTGCACGCCGGGCCTGGCTACGGCGGCTCCTGCTTCCCCAAGGACACCCTGGCCCTGGTGCGGACGGCGACCGACGCGGGCTCGCCCGTGCGATTGGTCGAGACCACGGTCGCGGTAAATGATGCGCGCAAGAAGGCCATGGCCGAGCGCGTCACCAAGGCGCTGGATGGCGACCTGGCCGGCAAGACGGTCGCCCTGCTGGGGCTGACGTTCAAGCCCAATACCGACGACATGCGTGACGCGCCCTCGCTGGACGTGGCCCCGGCCCTGATCGCCTTGGGCGCCAAGGTGCAGGCCTTCGATCCCGAGGGCATGGACGAGGCCGCGAAACTGCTGGACGGGGTGGCATTCAAGACCGGGCCCTATGAGGCGGTCACGGGTGCCGATGTGGTGGTGATCCTGACGGAATGGGACCAGTTCCGGGCGCTGGACCTGGACCGGGTCAAGCTGCTGATGCACCATCCGGTGATGGTCGATCTGAGGAACGTATATCGGCCAGATGACATGCGGGCGCGCGGCTTCCGCTACACCTCGATCGGCCGGCGCTAAACCTGACCGATTGAGGAGGAATCGCTTCGCGATTCCGCTGATGCCGTGAATCAGGCTCCAGCATGATCCGGGAGCGAAATCTGAGCGTTGATGGACTGCGTCCATCAAGACCGATTTCGCTCTAACGCAAGGCGGCGCGCGCCAGCGGCGTTTCGGCGGCGTTTCAGCGGCGCGGGCCTGAGCATCGGCCTGGGGCAGCACGGCGCGGCCAAGACCGATCACCAGGGTCGCCGTCAGGACGGCCGTCCACGGCCAATGCCCCCAGCCTGATCCCGTCGGTGAATTCATGGTCCGAACGCACGTGTCTCTTTCCCGCTTCGACAGCCATCTATCGAGCACCGGCGTCGCGCCTGCGCAAGCGACGGAACGGTGTCTGGCGACGAAAAAGGGCAGAGCGTCGCGCCCCTGCCCTTCACTGTCGTTTGCGCCGGTGCTTTTCGGGCGGCTTGAGCGCTGATCTAGCCGCGGAACGGACGGATCAGGATCTCGACGCGGCGGTTCTGGGCCTTGCCGTCCGCCGTGCCGTTGGAGGCGACCGGGGCGCTTTCGCCCTTGCCGTCCACATATATCCGGTCGGCCAGAAGATTGCGGCTGACCATATACTGGGCGACTGACGACGCCCGCTGACGCGAGAGGTTAAGGTTGAAGTCATCGGCACCGTCCGAGTCGGCGTGGCCGATGATGTCGACAGTCGACTGGTCATAACGGTTCAGGACCGCCGCCACATCGTCCAGCGTCGCATAGAACCGGTTGTCGATCGTCGACTGGGCCGTGGCGAAGGTGACGTCCGAAGGCATGCGCAGGACCAGATTGTCACCCTGACGGGCCACGCCGACGCCGGTGCCGGACAGTTCAGCCTCCAGTTCGCGTTGCTGACGATCCATATATTGACCGACGGCAGCGCCGCCCAGCGCGCCGATGCCCGCGCCGATGAGCGCGTTCTTGCGCCCCTGTTCGGAGTTGGAGGTGTTGGTCAGATAGCCCAGGACCGCGCCGCCGATGGCGCCGGCGATGACGCCCGTGCCGGTGTTGTTGCGACCCGGCATGGAACTGTAGGGATCGGTCGTCGTGCAGGCACCGAGCAGGGCCGCGACGCTGACGCCGACGAGAATGAGTTTGCCGCGCATGATGGTTGTCCTTCCAAATCGGATATGGCGTTTGAACGCGGCCTTATGGTCAAGGTTCCAGCCTGAACCCCAGATGAAAAAACCGCGCGAGGTCCGTCACGGATCGCGCCCTCGCTTTGCCAAGTTCGGGTGTCAGGGCGTATGGAGACGCCCTCATGCATTCGAGAGTCTTCCATGGCTGACAGCCTGACGTCCCCACCCGCCGACCGCGCCATCGAACCCGTGTCGATGACCCTGTACGACACCGACTTCCAGGCCTTCGCCGACAAGCTGGGCGCGTCGTTCAAACGTTACGGCTTCGCGGTGGTCGCTGACCACGGGCTGGATGACGCCGTCATCAAGGCAGCCATCGACGATGCCAAGGCCTTTTTCGCCCTGCCGGAAGAGACGAAGCGCCAGTATCACCATGCTGGCACCGGCGGCGCGCGCGGGCTGACCCCGTTTGGCGTCGAAGCGGCCAAGGGCGCGGCGGCCGTCGATCTGAAGGAGTTCTGGCACGTTGGCCGGGAACTGCCCGAAGGCCATCCCTATCGCCATTATATGCGCGACAACGTCTGGCCGACCGAGGTCGAGGGCTTCCGCCGCAACCTGTACGGCATGTTCGCGGCCATGGACGAACTGGGGGCGAAGATCCTGCGCGCCATCGCCCGCTATCTGAAGCTGGGCGACGACTATTTCGAGGACAAGGTCCAACTGGGCAACAGCATCCTGCGGATGCTGCACTATCCGCCGGTCGCGGCCGGCGCGTCGGGCGTGCGCGCCGGGGCCCATGAGGACATCAATGTGATCACCCTGTTGCTCGGCGCCGAGGAGGCGGGCCTGCAGCTGAAGGACGCCGACGGCAAATGGCTGGACATCGCGCCGCCGCCAGGCGCGCTGGTGGTCAATATCGGCGACATGCTGCAACGGCTGACCAACCACGTCCTGCCGTCGACCAGCCACCGGGTGATCAATCCGGCACCGGAGCGGGCCAGCTTCGCCCGCTATTCGACGCCTTTCTTTCTGCACTTCAATCCCGACTTCGTGATCGAGACGCTTTCGAGCGCCGTCACGCCGGAAAATCCCGACCGCTACGTCGGCAAGTCGATCATGGCCGAGGACTTCCTGACCGAACGGCTGAAGGAAATCCGCTTGATCTGAGTATGGGCGGGCGCGGTCTCTACCGGGATATTCTCAACGGGGTGATGTCCCGGCCGATCGCGGCTAAGGCCTCGGACAATGCGGTCCCGCTCGCCGCGTTGTAATAGCCGGAGGAGGTCGAGGCGCAATCGCGGAGCAGGGTGTCGGACGCAGCTCCGACGGCGATCTGGAAGCCCACCGTATAGACCACGATCCCACGGGCCTTCATGGCGTCGCATAGCGCACGGCTCTGACCGAACGGTTCACCATTGTCCGGCGCGCATGCGTTGCTGACCGAGCTTGAGACACCGTAGCCGGTCGAGATCATCCCGTTTCATTGGGGGCGTTGAAAACTCGCCGTTGGTGATGATGATGACGGCGTTGGGCCTTTCTGCGGTGTTGTATGCATTTCCCGCGGTCGACGACCAGAGGGTGCCGAAGGTCGGCGACACCATGTACCAATCCCACGCGATGCCGATCTGGCCGGCGGTTAAGCCACTGGCCGCAAGGGCGTCGATGTTGGTCTTGATCGGCGCGGCCTTGAGGTCCAGCAGCTTCTGGCCCGCTATTGAGCCGGTGACGTCCAGGACCAGCGACACCTCGATGTTGCGCGACGATCGGTCGACCTCGAATAGGCTCCGACCGGCCGATAGTGGTCCATGAACTAGCCGTAGGGCCGCAGGAACAGGTTGGCGACGAGGGTCTTCACATTGACCTTGCCGTTGGCGACGGCCTTGTCGTCCGCCAGTACGAAGGTCGTGTTCGGCTGCAGCAGAGTGAGGTCGGGATAGGCCTTCAGATTGGCCCTCAGATTGGCCATGCCGACGCGCTGGATATCGACGCTGCTGGTGAAGGGCGAACGCGCGGCGGTCTGGGCGGCGTCGGATTCGCCCAGGCCGTAGCTGGCGTAACCGGCGGCGAGACCGAGGGCGCAAACGGCGGCGGCCGTCATCAGGGTTCGTTTCATGGTGTCGTCCTCGCGCGGTTCGCCCGCGTTGTTCGGGCGGTGGTGATGGGAGGAGAGACGTGACGTCAAGCGTGGCCGTCAGCCCAGAACGCAGGCCGCCAGGCCGTCGTTGCGCACCGTGCCCATCGCCGCCTGGACGCGGGAGGCGCGGCGGCGAACGTAGGGACCCGGCGAGACCGCGTCGTAACGGCGCGGCGACGGCAGGATGGCGGCCAGACGGGCGGCCTCGCGCGCCGTCAGGTTGCGGGCGCTCTTGCCGAACCAGTGCTGGGCGGCCGCCTCGGCACCATAGACGCCCGGCGCCCATTCGGCGACGTTCAGATAGACCTCCATTATCCGCCGCTTGCCCCAGGTCGCCTCAATCAGGACGGTGTAGCCGGCCTCCAGCCCCTTGCGTATCCAGTCCCGGCTGGGCCAGAGAAAGACGTTCTTGGCGGTCTGCTGGCTGATGGTAGAGCCGCCCCGGACCCGACCCCCGCGTTCATTGGCATTGAGGGCCTTCTCGATGGCCTTCATGTCGAAGCCGCGGTGGGCGCAGAAGGTCGAGTCCTCCGAAGCGATGACGGCCTGGACCAGCCGGGGCGAGATGTCGTCCAGCGACCGCCAGCGATAGTCTCGGCCTTCGCCTTCGATCAGCCGCGTGGTCATCAGCCAGGTGATGGGCGGCGGCACGAAGCGGTAGACGGCGACCCCGCCCATCGTCAGCAGGGCAAGCAGCGTCAGGACCGTCATGATCAGACGTCCGCGTCGTTTTCCGGTTTTCCCCGCCATAGACCGATGATCACCCCGCTTGGGTCCGTCGCGCAAGCGAATCAGACCTCGACCACGCCCGCCGCTCCGTCTTCGTCCGCCCAGGCGACGCGGGTGGCGTCGGCGCTCATGGCCAAGGCGCTGATCGCCGGGCCCTTCTCGGCCTTGAGGAAGTTCAGCCCCTGCCCGGCCGGATCGGCCAGCCACACCCGGCCGTCGTTCAGGCCGGCGGCCATAACGCCGTGTTTGGGCCGCGAGGCGACGAGAGCGACCAGACTGCCCTCGTCGTAGCCGATCTCAGTCGCCTCGCGTCCCATCGGACCGTTGACACCGATGAAGGGCCACAGCACCGCGCCTTGCGCGCCCGAGGTGGCCAGCAGCTGGCCGTTGGAGAGGAAACTCATCGACCGGACCTTGGACGGATAGCCCCCCATCCGCATGTTCCTGGCGTCCTTCAAACGCCAGCCGTGCAGCTCGGCGTCCTGCATGGTGGTGACGACGAAGGCCCCGTCGGGCGAGAAGGTCACGCCGGTGTGCGAGCCGGCCCATTTCAGCAGGGTCGGCTTCTGCTGTGCGATGCGGGCGAACCACAGGGCCGCGCCGCCATAGGTCGAGGTCGCGATGCGCCGACCCTTGGGCTCGAAAGCGACGCCCGAGACGGTGCGCTCGTGCTGGAAATCGCGGCGGAAGCCGGCGTCCCTGGCGTCGATGACGGACAGGGTCTTGCCGGCCGAGAAGCCGATCAGGCCGCTTTCGGCCGAGGCGTCAACGGCGTCGATCCACTGGCCCTTGGCGGTGGCCAGCACGCCCGCTTCGCCGCGCCGGTGCCAGATCACCCGGCCGTCGTCGCCGCCGGTGACCACGCCGTCGCCGGAGGGATGGACGGCGGCGCACAGGATCGCGCCATCATGGGCGGCGCTGAACTCGCCGCCCTCGAACCGGACCGAGCCGTCGCCCAGGGCGAAGAGCGCGCCGGTGTCGTCGAACAGGGCGGCGGTGATCTGGGCGTCGAAGGTGAAAAATGGGGTCAAATCATTGACCCGCTCATTCCCGCGAAAGCGGGGACCCGGTTCTTTGGGCGATCGGTATCACCGAGTCCGCGTCGGGATCGATCCCTGCCGCCGTGCCTCACGAAAGCACTGGGTCCCCGCTTTCGCGGGGATGAGCGGAGAGAGGGTGTCACGCGGCGCAGGCCTCGAACCCGGCGCGCAACGCCGCCTCGTCGAGGTCGCAGCCGATGAAGACGGCGCGGGACCAGCGGCGCTCGTTGACGCCCCAAGGTTTCTGCAGGTCGCCTTCCAGGATCATGTGCACGGCCTGGAAGACCAGGCGACGGTCCTCGCCGCTGACGTCGATAATGCCCTTGGCGCGCAGGATGTTCTGGCCTTGCTCGCCCAGCAGACGGTCCAGCCAGGCGGTGAATTTTGTCCCGTCCATCGGCCGCTCCAGCGACAGGGAAATGCCCTTGATGTCGTCATCGTGCGCATGACCGCGCGCACCATGGGCGTGATCGTGGTCGTGGTCGTGGTCAGCATGATCGTCGTCGTCATGGTCGTGGCCGCAGTGCTCGTCATGGACGTGACCGGCCTCGCCGTGGGCGGGTTTGGCGAACTCGGGATTAATGTCGAGGATGCGACCGAGATCGAAGCCGCCCAGACCCAGCACCTGATCCAGCGGGACATTGGCGCGTTCGGCGCGGGTGATGGGGGCCAGCGGGTTGAGCTTGCGCAGGCGCGCCTCGACGGCGACCAGTTCCGCTTCCGACACCAGATCGACCTTGTTGAGGATGATCCGGTCGGCGAAGGCCACCTGCTCGCGCGCCTCCTTCGAATCGTCGAGCCGCGCCATGACATGTTTCGCATCGACGAGCGTCGTCACGCTATCCAGCTGGGTCTTGGCCTTGACGTCCTCGTCGACGAAGAAGGTCTGCGCTACGGGGCCGGGATCGGCCAGGCCGGTAGTCTCGACGATGATGGCGTCGAAGGCGGGCTTACCCCCCTCTTTTAAAGAATTGGGGCGTTGGCGCTTCATCAGGCCGGCGATGACGCGGATCAGGTCGCCGCGCACGGTGCAGCAGACGCAGCCGTTGTTCATCTCGAACACATCCTCGTCGGCGCCGACGACCAGGTCGTTGTCGATGCCGATCTCGCCGAACTCGTTGACGATGACGGCGTAGCGCTTGCCGTGGTCCTCGGTGAGGATGCGGTTCAGCAGGGTGGTCTTGCCGGCACCGAGATAGCCGGTGAGGACGGTGACGGGGATTTTGCCGGAAGCTGTGTCGGTCATGGCGCTCATCTAGGGGCGGCAGGGGCCGGATGCCAGTGATCAGCAATCCGGGCAGTCGGGCAGCGGGTCGGCCTCGAGCTGCAAGGTCGTGTGGCCGATCCTGAAGCGACTGCGGGCCAAGCCCTGCGCCTCCGCCAGAAGGGCCGAGGCGTCGGCGCGGTCGTGGCACAGGTGGGCGGTGAGGGCCGTCTGGGTCGTCGACAGGCCCCAGACATGCAGGTCATGCACCGCGCTGACGCCGGGCAGGTCGAGGAAGGCGGCGCGGATGGCTTCGACGTCGGTCCCGCGCGGGGCGGCGTCCAGCGCCAGATTGACCGAGTCCTTCAGCAAACCCCAGGTGCCCAGCAGGATCACCACGACGATCGCGATGCTGACCAGCGGGTCGAGGATTGACCAGCCGGTCATCCAGATGATCCCGCCCGCGATCACCACGCCGATCGAGACGAAGGCGTCAGCCATCATGTGCAGATAGGCCCCCCTGGCGTTCAGGTCGGAATGCTGGTCGCGCATGAACATCAGGGCGGTGCCCAGATTGATGACGAAGCCGATGCCCGCCACCACCATGACGATGCCGGATTCGACCGGCGCCGGATCGGCGAGGCGGCGCGCGGCCTCGAAGGCGATGGCCCCGCAGGCGAAGATGAGCAACAGGGCATTGGCCAGTGCCGCCAGAACGGTGGCCTTGCCGTAGCCGTAGGTCTTTTGCGAACTCCCGGCACGCCGCGCCAACCACGCCGCGCCGCCGGCCATGGCCAGGCCCAGCACATCGGACAGATTGTGCCCGGCGTCCGCGAGAAGGGCGGTCGATCCGCTCCACAAGCCGGCGAAGACCTCGCAGACTACGAAGGCCAGGTTGACGATCAGGCCGACGCCATAGCGCCAGTCTCCGGTATCGACCGGGCCGTGATGGTGATGGCCGTGCGCATGCGAATGGCCGTGAGCGTCATGATCATGGCCGTGGTCGGCATGGGGGTGCGGGTGGCCGTGGTAGTGCGCCATTCGCTAACCTTAGTGCCGGTAGACCACGACGAGAAGACCGACGGCGATCAGGGCCAGGCCAAGCACCGCGCCCTCGTAGCGCGCCCAGCGCTCAAGCCCGAGGACCGAATAGCCCGCGCGCGCCATGACGGTGAAGACGGCCATGCCCAGCACCGTGCCGATCGCGAAGGCGAGCGTCAGAAGCGACAGCACGATGAGGCCGCCTGTGGCCTGGCTCAGATAAAAGGGCAGCAGCACCTCGCCTGGCGAGACGGCCAGCATGGCGATCAGCCCCCAGAAGGCAGCGGCATGGGACATCGTGGGCCCAGCCATGTCGATCCGGGGTCCGCTGGCCGGCTTAGGCCCGCGCACCACGGCGCGGAACAGATAGAAGGCGCCGAGCAGGAACAGCAGGGCCGCCGAGAGATGCGGCAGCAGGCCCGATACCCGGTTGTCCAGAGCCAGCCCCGCCGCGACGATCAGGGATCCGGCCAGGGCGGTGACGGTGATGTGCGCCAGCCCCGCCGCCGTCACGGTCCCGAGAGTCCGGGCCAGGCTCCAGCGCTGCGCCCGCCCCACCAGCACGAACGGCAGCCAGTGCGTCGGCAGGGCCGCGTGCAGGAATGCCGTCACGAAGCCCGCGCCCAGCAGGGACAGCAGGATCGGTTGCTGGAGATCGATCGGCGACATGCCCGCCCCTTAACGTGTTACTTTGTAACAGTCGAGAGGATTGAATCCGCGCGCGAAACGATCGTCATGCCGCAGGGGCATCCTCGACGACGGTTCGGCATTATGAAGTCCTCCCTGACGTCATGAAGACGCGCCGGATGGGGTTTGCAAGCCGCGATCCTTCGGCGTCGCGTCCCGTGCAATTCGCTGGAATAGCGGCTTTTCCGGCCCGTCGGCGTTGACTCGGAAGGCCCCTTCCGTCTATGTCGCCGCTCTTCGCCCGAGGGGGTCCCCCGTCGGGCTTATTCTTTTTGCGTTTCGCTGAGGCTTCAACATGTACGCGGTGATCAAGACCGGCGGCAAACAGTACCGGGTTCAGCCGGGCGACGTCATCGTGGTCGAGAAGCTCGACGGCGATGTCGGTTCGAATATTTCGTTCGGCGACGTCCTGATGCTTGGCGGCGACAAGGGCGTGACGCTGGGCGCTCCCCTGATCGCCGGCGCTGCCGTCGCCGCGACCCTGGTCGAGACCCGCAAGGGCGAGAAGATCAAGATATTCAAGAAGACCCGCCGTCAGGGCTATCGCCGCACCAACGGCCATCGCCAGATGGAATCGGTCCTGCGCATCACCGGTATCGACGGCGCCGGCGAGAAGGCCAAGTGGGACGGCGAGACCTCGCTGATGACCAAGGCCGAGATGAACCTGCGCGCCCGTGGCCTGGCACCGCGCGCGGCCGAGGTCGAAGCCAAGCCGGCCAAGGCCCCCAAGGCCGCCGCACCGAAGGCCGAAGCCAAGCCGGCCAAGGCCCCCAAGGCCGCCGCACCGAAGGCCGAAGCCAAGCCGGCCAAGGCCCCTAAGGCGGCCGCCCCGAAGGCCGAAGCCTCCACCGACAAGCCGGCGGCCGCCAAGAAGGCTCCGGCCAAAAAGACCGCGCCCAAGACCAAAACCGCCCCTTCGTCCGACGAAGCGTAAGAACAGAGACGAGTTAGGACAGCCCCATGGCTCACAAGAAATCCGGTGGTTCGTCGCGTAACGGTCGCGACTCCGAGTCGAAGCGCCTCGGCGTGAAGAAGTTCGGCGGCGAGCGCGTGCTGGCCGGCAACATCCTGGTGCGTCAGCGCGGCACCACCTTCCACCCGGGCAATAACGTCGGCCTGGGCCGCGATCACACCCTGTTCGCGACCTCGCACGGCTCGGTGAAATTCACCAAGAAGGCGAATGGCCGTTGTTACGTATCCATTCTTCCGGCCAACGACACCATGCCGATGGCCGCCGAGTAAACGCGAACGGATCACATCCGGATCGCGCAAGGCTCAAGAGCCGCGATCCGGACCAAGGGAAAGTTTTCCGCGGGGAGTCTGGATCACCAGGCTCCCCGTTTGCGTTTCCCCGCCTCGAAGCCGTCCGAGCCCTCCAAGGAGGCGGCGCGAACCGAACGAGGCCGCGTGATGTGCGTGATCGAACCCTCTCCCGTCATCGAGACGCGGCGCCTGGTCCTGCGCGCGCCCGGTCCGCACGACGCCGGCCGTCTGGTCGCTCTGGCCAATGACGCCAACATCGCGCGGATGACCCTGCGCATGCCGCATCCCTTCTCCATCGACGACGCGGAGGCCTTCGTCGTCCAGGTGGCCGGACAGAATCCGGCGCGGGCGCAGACCTTCCTGATCGAGCATGAGGACCACGGGCCGGTCGGGGTCATGGGGTTGTTCGAGGACAAGGATCCCGCGCCGGAGGTCGGTTACTGGATCGGACGCCCGTTCTGGGGTCGCGGCTATGCTACCGAGGCGCTGGAAGGTGCCCAGGTCTGGGCGTCGAAGCGTTGGAAACGCCGCGCCCTGATGGCCGGCCATTTCGCCGACAATCCGGCGTCGGGCCGCGTGCTCGAGAAGGCGGGCTTCCTCTACACCGGCGAAGTCCGCAAGGGCTTCAGCCGGGCGCGCGACGCCGATGCGCAGACGCGGCGGATGGTGTGGCTGGCTTGATGCCTTTGGGCGCGCTATCGCTCGCGACGCGGTCGCTCTCTGCTTGAGCGCTTATGATTTGAGCGCGCTAACGCTCGCGACGCGGTCGCTCGCTGCTTGAGCGCTTATGGTTTGGGCACGCTAACGCTCGCGACGCGGTCGCTCTCTTCTTGAGCGCTGATGATTTGGGCGCGTCAGGCCGAGTCGGGTCGGGAGGTCCCGAAGGGCCGACGATCGCGGCCTAACCAAAAAGCGTCGGACCGAACACCGCGGCCATGGCGATGGCTCCGCCGGCGACGGCGACCACGGCACCGGCGATGAAAGCCGCCCATGTGCGGGCCGCGCGCTTGCGGCGCAGGCCGCTGGTCCTGACTGACCGCATGATGACGAAGGGCTTGGGTCCGAAGACTTCAGAACCAGAGATATTGTGCTGGGACATGGACGCGCTCCCCTCATGCCAACGCCCGGACAGGCGAGGAAAGGAGGGAAGCCGGGCGGTCGCGGCGAAACAATGGCGAACGCCGCTCACCCACCATTCCGTGATCGGACCGTCTCATTATTGACGGCGGCGGACGTCCCTAGCCGCAGAATATCAAACGGCCAGTGTAGGCACGGGAGTAGCCGCTGCGCGGATCATGGGAGCGGTAGGCGGCGCGGCAACAGTCGGTGCGACTACCGGCGTAGCCGCTGCCGTAGCTGCGGTGGCCGCCGCCCGGATAAACGTGGTCGGGCCGGCCATAGGCGCCGTTCCAGGTCGTGGAGCCCCGGGCCATGGCCCCAAGCCGAGCCATGGCGGCTATAGCCGGAAGAATAGCCGTAGGGGCCTTGGCCATAGCCTTGGCGACCGTAGCCGAAGCCGTAGCCGTCCCGGCCGTAGCCAGCGAGCGCCCGGTCGTCCTGTTGGGCCTGCGGACTTGCGCGCTGGCGCTGGTCGCGCCATCCGGTGCCGTAGTCGTCGCGATTGGCGTCCCGGAATTGGTCGCGGCGGTAATCACCGGGACGTTCCAGTTGGCCGCCCGGTCAAAATTCTAAGGGACGGCGTTGGAGCGGCGGGCGCGGCCACTAGGCCGGCGGCGAGAACGAGGGCGACGAGGCGCATGGCGGTTTCTACGAAACGGCCAGATGCGCGGCCTCAAAGACAGGCGGAAGGCGGGCTTACAATGTGACCGACGCGCGGCCTCCACGGGTAGAGACGTTGCGCATCAGAACGACGCGGTCGCCACCGGCGCTGACCGGCGTGATGACGAACCAGTTGCCGTCGGGCAGGCCCGTGAACTCGAACCGCCCATCCCGACACTGAGTCGAGCGGACGTAGGAACGATAATCGGCGTTGGGGTCCGCCACAGTGCGCGCGCGGACTATGGCCTCGGGAATGGCGGCGCGGTTGGTCGAGCCGTACAGGGCCTGGAAGCGAGCCCGAGTGTAGGGCGTGTCCGGCGTCAGGGCCACCGTGCTGTTGCAGGCGAAGGCCTGGCCGTTGCGGCGAAAGTCGACCCGACCGTCGATCGAGGCGCGGCCCGCGCGCGTGGACCAGTCGAAATCCGCAGCGTTGAAGGCCGAGGGCGACGATCGGGAGCCATAGCCAGGTCCGAACCCGTCCATGGGCACGGTCTCACACGCGGCCAGGGCGGCGCCGACGGCGGCGATGGTGATCAGATGGCGGGCGCGGAACATCTGGGCTCTCTCCTCAAGGCGCGGGTCGAACGACTGGATGAAACGATCAACGCCGCGAAAAGGTCAAGGTTGCGAGGTGTTGGGCGGTGGTCCACAAGCGCCCGACAACCCGGCGCAGACCGGGGTATAGGGACGCTTCATGACAGTCACATTTGACGAGATTCTGGCGGCTCGGGACCGCATCGCCGGCCAGGTCGACCGGACCCCGGTACGCCATTCGCGCCGCCTCTCTCAGCTGACCGGAGCCGAGGTCTGGGTCAAGTTCGACAATCTGCATTTCACCGGCAGCTTCAAGGAGCGTGGGGCGCTGAACCGGCTGCTACAGTTGACGCCGGAAGAACGTCGGCGCGGCGTGGTCGCGGCCAGCGCGGGCAACCACGCCCAGGCCCTGGCCTATCACGGCGCCCGGCTGGGCGTGCCGGTGACCATCGTCATGCCGGAGGGCACCCCTTTCACCAAGGCGGACGGCACCCGGGCGCATGGCGCGACGGTTGTTATCAAAGGCCTCGATTTCACCGGCTCGACCGAGGAGGCGCACCGGCTGCGGGACGAGGAAGGCTTCGTCTTCATCTCCGCCTTCGACGATGAGGGTATCGTCGCCGGCCAAGGCGTCTGCGCGGTGGAATTTCTGGAGGACGCGCCTGAGCTCGAGGCCCTGATCATACCCATCGGCGGCGGCGGGCTGATCGCAGGCTGTTCGGTCGCGGCCAAGGCGATAAAGCCGGACATCCGCATCTTCGGCGTCGAGGCGGCCATGTATCCCTCGTTCAGCGCGAGGCGCCGGGGCGAGACCCCCGAATGCGGCGGCCAGACCATCGCCGAGGGCATCGCCATCAAGGCCGTGGGCGACATCCCCTTCGCCATTGCCGATCCGCTGGTCGAGGACGTTCTGATCTGCGAGGAGGCGCACTTTGAGACTGCCGTGGCCTACTATGCCACCCTGGAGAAGACCGTCGCCGAGGGCGCAGGCGCGGGTGGACTAGCGGCGCTTCTGGCGGATCCGGACCGGTTCAAGGGGATGAGGGTCGGGCTGGTGCTGTGCGGCGGCAACATCGACGCACGGATGCTGGCCGTAGTGCTGAACCGCGAGCTGGTGCGCGAGAAGAAGATGGTGGTCTATCGCATCCTGGGCGACGACCGGCCGGGCATGCTGTCCAAGATAAGCGCCGTGATCGGCGGTCTGGGCGGCAACATCATCGACGTGGTGCACAACCGGCTGGCGCTGGACGTGCCGGCCAAGGGCGCGGAGTTCGACATCATGGTCGAGACCCGCGGCGAGGCTCACGCCAAAGAGATCAGACACGGACTGGAAGAGGCTGGATATGCGTTACGGATGGGCTAGGGCTGCGCACGCCCCGATCTTGGCATTGGCGTTGGCCGCCTGCGGCGACAGGACCGGCGCGCCCGACGAAGCGGCGGCGGAGAATCTGCGCGCGGCGGAGTTCTTCCTGGCCTCCAACGCCAGGGCCAAGGACGTAAGCGTGCTGCCGTCCGGCGTGCAGTACAAGGTTTTGACGTCCGGCCCCTCCGGCGGAGCTCGCCCCGACAGCAACGATCTGGTCCGCGTCGATTACGAAGGCTCGCTGACCGACGGGACGGTCTTCGACAGCTCGTTCGAGCGCGGCCAGCCAGCCGTGTTCACCACCGAAGACGGCATTCCCGGCCTGTCGGTCGTCGAGGGCTGGCGCGACGCCCTGCAGGCCATGCGGGTCGGCGACGAATGGATCGTCTATCTGCCGCCGTCCAAGGGCTATGGCGCAGAGGGCCAAGGCGAGATCCCGCCCAATTCCGTTCTGGTCTTCCGGTTGAAACTGCTGGACATGGACTCCATTCCGGGCGGCACGACCGCGACAGAAACCGCCAACGGCTAATCCAAGGCGGGCGGCCTGTGCAATCCCTCGTTAATCAACGCGGCGCAGGATTCGTCGGAACTTCACCGGAGCGGCGCGATGTCGACTATCCAGACCTCCAGCTATCGCCGTCAGCGCGACCATTTCGAGCCGCAGGATGCGGACCCGCAGGAACAGCGACGCCTGCGCGGCCTGTTGGAGCAGATCGATTACTCGGCCTTCGTCGCCAATCGCGAAGTGGTGGGCCATATGCTGCCAGGCCTGGACCCGGCCGTATTCCAGCGACTGGCGGTGCAGACGGCCACCGCGCGGGGAAAATGGGTCTCCGAAGCCCTGCGCCAGTGCGACTCCGGCGCGCCCTCGACGCCGGACCAGATCGCGCGCCTGACCTCGGCCCGGACCGCCTATGAAGAACTGGCCGAAGCTTATGAGGGTCTGCGTCGCATGGTCGAGCGCGGTTACCTGCCCGTGAAATCCGCTTAGACCACTTTTGCTTCAGGTCGAATCGACCTGAAGCAAAAGTGGTCCAGAATCATGCTGGAGCGAAATCGCGAAGCGATTCCGCCTCAACCGATCAGGTTTTAGTTTAGCGGCTGCGGTCGGGTCGTGATCGGCTCATCCAAATCAGCCTCTGGCCGTTCGGCCGCCGTCGGCGGTGGACCGACGGGCACCGGCACCGGTGCGGCGGTCTCGATCAGGGGTGCCGTGACGATGGCGCGCGCGGGCGGAGGCGCGGCGGACACCGTCGGCGAGACCGGGCGGGGCTGGGCCACCTGCGCGCGCGCGGCGGTGGCACCAGTCGTGGCTCCAGTCCGGGCGGCAGTTGGGGCCGGAGCCGGGGCGGCGCGGACGGGCGTGGACGTGGACGGGGAGGTGGACGGCGGCGTCGCAGCCACCGCCGCAGCCGGTTCAGAGGCGACGATCGTCGGCGCGGCGCGGGTCTCGACCGGGCCAGCGGGGTCTGTCGCTGATTTCCCCGCAGGGGCGGCCGGGGACGTCGCGGCGGGCGATCGGGCCAGCATCCATCCGCCGAAAGCGACGGCGGCGACCACGGCGACGGCGGCTCCGGCATAGAGGGGCATGCGCCCGACCGGTTTGCGCGGGGCCGAGGCGACCGCGAGCGTGGGACTGACCATGGGGGCGGCCGGTGCCAATGGCGCCGCGGCGGCTGGCGCAGGTCGAGCCGGAGGGTCGGTTTCCGGCTTCGGCGCGGCCGCGGGCAGCGGCTGGACAGTCATGTCGGACGGCGGGCGTTCGCCGGGCGGGACGGGCGCGGCACGCGGGATCATCGAGCCGGTGAAGATGCTGGTCCGGGGCACGGCCACGGGCGGAGAACGCGGCGGCTCGGGCAGGGGCGGCAGTCGCCCGCCCTTTGGCAGGGGTCCAGCGCGGAAGACGGTCTGCGGCGGTCGCCCCCAGACCGCCGGGCGGCGCACGAAGGGCTCGGAAGCCCCGTTCAGGGGTTTGTCGGATTCGTTGGACATGACACTCCCGCGCCCCATGGCGCGCTTCATCAACGCGAAGATGCGATCAGGATGCGCATCGATCTGGCCCGTTTCGTGACAAGTCAGGCCTTCAGCCGATAGCCGGTCCTGAAGATCCAGAACACTACGGCCAAGCAGATCAGCAGGAAGCCCAGCGTCGCCGCCAGGCTGACCCCGATGCCGACGTCGCCCGAGCCGTAGAAGGTCCAGCGGAAGCCCGAGATCAGATAGACCACCGGATTGAACAGGGTCACCGTCCGCCAGACCGGAGGCAGCATGTCGATCGAATAGAAGGAGCCGCCGAGGAAGGTCAGGGGCGTGACCACCAGCATGGGGATCATCTGCAGCTGCTCGAAGCCGTTGGCCCATATGCCGATGATGAAGCCGAACAGGCTGAAGGTCGTCGAGATCAGCACCAGGAAGGCCAGCATCTCGATCGGGTGCAGGATCTGCAAGGGTACGAAGAAGGCCGCCGTGGCCAGAATGATCAGACCCAGCACCGCCGACTTGGTCGCCGCGGCCCCGACGTAGGCGATGACGATCTCCAGAGGACTGACCGGCGCGGACAGAAGCTCGTAGATGGTGCCGGTGAATTTGGGGAAATAGATGCCGAAGGAGGCGTTGAAAATCGACTGGGTGAACAGGCTGAGCATGATCAAGCCCGGCACGATGAAGGCCCCGTAGGGCACGCCGTCGATCTCGGTCATCCGGCTGCCGATGGCCGACCCGAAGACCACGAAATACAGGGCGGTCGTGATCACCGGGGTGACGATGGACTGCCAGACGGTGCGCAGGGCGCGCGCCATCTCGAACTTGTAGATGGCCCAGACGCCGTGTCTGTTGAAGGTCATGCGGCGGCTCCCGTCTGCGAGTCGCGGTGGACAAGGCTGACGAAGATGTCTTCCAGCGAGCTCTGGCGGGTGTTCAGGTCCTTGAAGGCGATGCCCAGGTCGGACAGCTTGCGCAGCAGGGACGGCACGCCGGTCTTCTCGGCGTTGGAATCGAAGACGTATTCCAGCTCATTGCCCCCGGCCTTCAGCGTCGGGTTCCATTCGGCCAGTTCGGAGGGGATCGCGGCCAGTGGCTCCTGGAGATTCAGGGTCAGGGTCTTCTTGCCCCATTTCTTCATCAGGGCGGCCTTGCGCTCGACCAGGATCAGCTCGCCCTTGAGGATCACGCCCACGCGGTCGGCCATCTCCTCGGCCTCCTCGATGTAGTGTGTGGTCAGGATGATGGTGACGCCGCTCTCGCGCAACTGACGGACCAGGTTCCACATGTCGCGGCGCAGTTCGACGTCCACGCCCGCCGTCGGCTCGTCGAGGAACAGGATGTCGGGCTCGTGGCTGAGCGCCTTGGCGATCATCACACGGCGCTTCATGCCGCCGGACAGGGTCATGATCTTGTCGTTGCGCTTGTCCCAAAGACTGAGGTCGCGAAGCACCTTTTCGATGAAGCCCGGGTTCGGCGCCTTGCCGAACAGGCCGCGACTGAAGGTCACCGTGGCCAGAACCGTCTCGAAGGCGTCGGTGGACAGCTCCTGTGGAACCAGGCCGATCTTCTCGCGCGCCCGGCGATAGTCGGACTGGATGTCATGGCCGTCGGCGATCACCGTGCCCGAGGTCGGGCTGACGATGCCGCAGACGATGGAGATCAGCGTGGTCTTGCCCGCGCCATTAGGGCCGAGCAGAGCGAAGATCTCGCCCTTGTCGATGGTCAGATCCGTGGACTTGAGCGCCTGGAGGCCGGATTTGTAGGTCTTGGTCAGACCCTGAATCGAAATCACCGGCTGCATGCGCGCCCTCCATTGGCGAACGGCAGATATGCGTGCGAAGGCCGCACCTCAAGACCGTCCGCAGCCTGCGGAGCCATATACGGCGCCGCGAGTTACCGTCGCCGTGCCCAGCCCCTTTACTTCACTCCGATCCCGTCTGGCCCGCGCAGGCGACTTCGGGCGCCGCAAGTCTTCGGCTCTGCGCGGCTTACCGCCGCTGCATGACCTGCTCGAGCTGACGGCGCGCGTTGGATACGGCGCGCGAGGGTTCGTCTATCTGTCGGTCGGCCTGCTGACCCTGCTGGGCGCGGTGGACTTCGCGGGCGACGCGGTCAGCGCCAGAGGCGCCCTGGCCTGGCTGGCCGACACGCCGTTCGGCCGGCTGTGGATGATGGCCGTGGGCATCGGCCTGTGCGCCTTCGTCATGTGGCGTGTGCTGCAATCCGTGTTCGACGCCGATCATCAGGGAACGTCGCTAGAGGGGCTGAGCCAAAGGATGGCGCAGGCCTTCAGTGGCTCCAGCTATGCCATCCTCGCGTTCACGGCCTTCCATTTCATGGCCAGGAAGCCCGAGACGACCAAGGCCGCTGACGTCGAAGCCAGTCGCGAACGGGCCCAGACGGTCATGTCCCTGCCCTTGGGCGACGAAATTCTGATGGCGGCGGGCGCGGCCCTGTTCACCCTCGGCCTGGTCACCATCCGCCGCGCGTGGCATGAGGATTTCACGGAATACCTGGCCTGTTCGGCCAAGACCAGCCGCCGCGTCGCGCCTTTGGCGCGGGCCGGTTACGTCGCCCGCGGCCTGGCCTATCTGCCCCTCGCGATACTGATCATCCTGGCCGGGTGGAATTCGCGATCGTCGCAGGTCAGCAGCTTCGGCTCGGCGCTGGACGCGGTGGAGCGCCAGCCCGGTGGGGCGTGGGTGCTGGCGGCGGCCGCGTTGGGGTTCATGGCCTTCGGGGTGTTCTCTTTCATCGAGGCCCGGTTCCGCCGCATCCGTCCGCCGCGCGACCTCAATCCGCTCTGAGCCGGGCGTCCGCACGGAACCGGAGCCGTATCTTGGGGATTGCCCTTCAGACGCCGGAACCACAGTTATGTCGACACGCCCGCTCATAGCCACGCTGTTCGCCTGCGCCGCTCTCGGCGCGTGCGTCACCGCACCCTCGGCCGACCAGGTGCGCGCGCCGCAGCCCGTGAAGACCGTGGACCTGGACAGGTTCTATTCCGGTCGCTGGCTGGAGATCGCGCGCCTGCCCCTGAGCCTGACCGACGGCTGCGTCGCCGGCGCCACCAACTATGTCGTCGTCAATCCGAAGCGGGTGGACGTGCGGGACACCTGCCAGGTGGACACACCCCAGGGCCGGGAAAAGGCGATCGGCGCGCGCGGCGAGATTCTGGACCCGGGAACCAACGCCAAGCTGCGCGCCCGCTATCTGGGCGGCTTGGTCACCTGGGACTATTGGGTGCTGGACCGCGCCGACGACTACAGCTGGTTCATCTCGGCGGACCTGACCTTCAACAAGCTCTGGATCTACACACGCGAGGTGCCCGATGCCGCCGCGCTGCAGGCCCTCGTCGCCCGTGCCTCTGCGCTGGGATACGATGTCAGCCGGCTTGAGTTTCCCGCGTTCTGACCTCTGATCGGAGACCGCCCATGTCCCGCCTGCCCTTGCTCGCCGTTTCCGCTCTGGTCTTGACGACGGCGGGGTGCGGAGGCAATGAGGCCCTCGACCCGTCGGCGGGCTTCGGGCCAAATCCGACCCTGCCCGCGCCCCAAGGGTCTCTGCTTCCCACGGTGAACATCGCCAAGGCCGTCGGCTGGCCCGAGGGACGCGCCCCGACGCCCGCGCCGGGATTCAGGGTACAGGCCTTCGCGTCGGGCCTGGACAATCCGCGCTGGCTGTATCGCCTTCCGAACGGCGACATTCTGGTCGCCGAAAGCAGTGCACCGCCCAAACCAGAAGGCAAGAAGGGCGGCATCCGGGGCTGGGTGATGGGGCTGGTCATGGACAGGGCGGGTTCAGCGGCTCCCAGCGCCAACCGAATCACCCTGCTGCGCGACGCCGACGGCGACGGCGTGGCCGAGACCAGGACGGCCTTTCTCGAGAACCTGACCTCGCCCTTCGGCATGGCGCTGGTCGGGGAGACTCTCTATGTCGCCAACGCTGACGCCGTGGTGGCGTTTCCCTATCAGGCTGGCCAGACCCGCATCGACGCGGCGGCGCGCAAGGTCGCGGACCTTCCCGCCGAGCGAAACCACCACTGGACCAAGAGCCTGGTCGCCAGCGCTGACGGATCGCGATTGTACGTCGGGGTCGGTTCGAACTCCAATGTCGGCGAGAACGGGATGGAGGAGGAAGAGGACCGAGCGGCGGTGCTGGAGATCGACCCGGCGACGGGGGCGCGGCGACTCTATGCGTCTGGCCTGCGCAATCCCGTGGGCATGGCCTGGCAGCCGGACAGCGGCAAGCTGTGGGTCGCCGTCAACGAACGCGATGAACTGGGCAATGATCTGGTGCCCGACTATATGACATCGGTCACGCCGGGCGGCTTCTATGGCTGGCCGTGGAGCTACTTCGGCCAGATAGTCGACACGAGGGTAGAGCCCGCCAATCCCGCCATGGTCGCCCGCGCCATCAAGCCCGACTATGCTCTAGGTTCACACACCGCCTCGCTGGGGCTGACCTTTGGCCAGGGGGACGCCTTCCCGGCGCGGTATCAGGGCGGAGCTTTCATCGGTCAGCGCGGATCGTGGAACCGCAAACCGCGCAATGGCTACCGGGTGATCTTCGTGCCCTTTTCGGGCGGAGTTCCAGCAGGGCCACCGGAAGACATCCTGACCGGGTTCATCAACGCCGAAGACCAGGCCATGGGCCGGCCGGTGGGCGTGCAGTTCGATCGGACCGGCGCGTTACTGGTCGCCGACGACGTCGGCAACGTCATTTGGCGCGTGTCGCCCGCCGCCTGACCGCGCAGGTAGCTGACTGACAAACCCCCGGCGAATCTCTTGGCCGGGGCTCAGAGACGTCCGATGGCGGGAGACTATTCGAGCGGTTGAGTGGTGATGGCCGGCGCTCTCGGCTCGACAGGCAGTGTCGGCGTTGGGGCCGGTATCGGGGTGGAGGCGCTTGCGCTCGGCGCGCCGGGACTGATGGCATAGGGTTGCGGCGTAGTGGGCGTCGGCGGTGTTTCGGCGCGGGTCGTAGAGGTCGCGGTCGCAGCCGGGACTGAGGCGACCCGACGAGCCGGGGCGGAAGCGGTGGCGCGGCGGACCGGAGCCTGTTCGCGGACCGCGACGGCAGGCGGCACGTCGGTGGTGTCGATTGTGAGAGCGGGCGTCGGGAGCGTGGCGGCGGGAGCCATGGGCGTTGCGGGCAAGACCGGCAGGGTTGCGGTGGACTCGACCAGTACGGGTTCCGCAGTTTTTTCGCCATTGCTCATGATCAAGGCCGCGGCAATGCCGCCCAGAGCCAGGGCACCAACGGGCGCGAGGATCATCCAGGTCTTGACGCCGCCCTTGCGGCGCGACGAGCGCTTGCGAGCATAGACCGGAATAAAGGGCTCGGCGTCGACGGGTTCGACGCGCTCTGCGTAGGGGGTCGGTTCATTGGAATAGGTCGAGGACATGATCTTTCTCCGTATCCGTGCCCCGGTAAACGGCGATGCAAGATCACGGTTCCGCGATTCTATTTCGACCTGAAAAAACACTGTTTTCATCACAATCGCGTCTCGATGGGATTGATATGAAATCGGGGACTTTACTTGAAATTATTGTCCGGTTTCTTTGAGTCGACGTTCCATTTCATCGCAATTATGGAAACCCATTGTGCCAACAACTGAAAAGAGGACTGGGCGGCGCGGTCGCCGACCTTCCCCGCTGCCACCGCCGCTTCGGCGCCACGCCCGACGGCAAACCGGCGTTGGTGCGCAATCATTCGGCTTGCGGAATCCCCTGCCGGTTGACCCGGCCTCAGGGCTTGTTCATCACCATGTGGGGGCGTGGATATGGAGCAGGACGCGACGATGAGTTTCGTGGGCAATATCCAGCGCGACATTCGCTTCGCCAAGGGGCTGGGCCGCCTGCTCAAGCGTATCAAGCCGATCGATCTGGATAGTCCCGATCTGGTTTGCGACGACTGGGAAGAGGCTGTCGACAAATATCCCGACCACGTCGCCATCGAGGACGACCGACGCAGCCTGACCTATCGCGAGCTGGACGCCATGGCCAACCGCTTCGGCCACTGGGCGCAGAGCCGTCGGTTGAAACGCGGCGACACCATTGCCCTGGTGATGCTGAACCGGGCCGAATACATCGCCGCCTGGCTGGGCTTCGCCAAGGTCGGCGTGGGCACGGCCTTGATCAACACCAATCTGACGGGACATGCCCTGGCCCATTGCCTGAGCATCTCCAACGCCTCGCAGGTCGTGACCGACGAGGACTGCTGGAAAAGGGTCGAGGAGGCGCGCCCCCTTGTCGGGCGCAACATGATGCTGTGGGTGATGGGCCTGCACGACGAAGACGAGGCCGACGAACGTCGTGGCCTGGACAAGCCGGTGCGCGGCGGTTCCTCGGTCCGGCCCGCCCGCTCGGTCCGCTCGGGCCTGACCAATCGCGACACTGCCCTGTACATCTACACCTCGGGCACCACCGGCATGCCCAAGGCCGCCAAGATCACCCACGCCCGGGCGCGCACCTACATGCGCGCCTTCGCCGGTGCCACGAAGGCCACAGAGAAGGACGTCACCTTCAACGTCCTGCCCCTCTATCACTCGACCGGCGGGCTGGTCGGCGTGGGACCGGCCCTGCTGAGCGGCGGGCGTCTTGTGCTGCGCAAACGTTTCTCCGCCTCCAGCTTCTGGAGCGACGTCAGGACCTCGGGCGCGACCCTGTTCGTCTACATCGGCGAACTGTGCCGCTACCTGACCAACTGTCCCGAGCACCCCGACGAGCGTTCGCACAAACTGCGGCTGGCCTTCGGAAACGGCCTGCGGCCAGACGTCTGGACCGACTTCCAGAAGCGGTTCGCCGTACCCGACATCCTGGAATTCTACGGCTCCACCGAAGGCAACGTCTCCGTCTTCAACTTCGACGGCAAGGCCGGCGCCATCGGCCGCGTGCCCGCATTCCTGAAGAAGCAGATTAATTTCCGCCTGGTCCGCTTCGACATCGACACCGAGGAACCGGCCCGTGGAAGCGACGGCCTTTGCCAGCTGGTCAAGCCCGGCGAGGTCGGCGAAGCCATCGGCATGATCGGCGACGACACGCGCCACGCCTTTTCGGGCTATGCCGACAAAGCGTCCTCGGACAAGAAAATCCTGCGCGACGTCTTCGTGCGTGGCGACAAGTGGTTCCGCACCGGCGACCTGATGAAGCAGGACAGCGAGGGCTACGTCTATTTCATCGACAGGATCGGCGACACTTTCCGCTGGAAGGGCGAGAACGTATCGACCGCAGAGGTTGAGCAGCGGCTGGCCGATGGACCGGGCGTCAAGGAAGTGGTCGCTTACGGCGTGCCGGTCCCGGGGCATGACGGCAAGGCCGGCATGGTCGCCCTGGTCATCGACGGTCGGTTCTCGGCCAAGGCCTTCGCCGCCTGGGTGGACCAGGAACTGCCGACTTTCGCTCGCCCGGCCTTCGTGCGGCTGATCAAGTCGGCCGACACGACCGGCACGTTCAAATACCGCAAGGTCGATCTGGTCGCCGAAGGCTTCGATCCGGACAAGGTCGGCGACGCCCTTTACGTCAAGGGCGGCAATAACGGCTACGCCAAACTGAGCGAGACAGCGCGCGCGGCGATCCTGACCGGCGAATACAGGTTGTGACGAAGCGCGGTTCGCAACCGCCCCTTAATCATTAACGGCGATGGTCGGTCTCTCTCCCGCTCAGGACCGTCCAGCTTTTCATGTTCCAGATCATCGGCATCGTCCTGCTGTTCGCCATGGTGTTCGGCAGCTACATCCTGGCCGGTGGCAAGATGGGGGTCATCCTGTACTCCCTGCCCTATGAGCTGATGGCCATCCTCGGCGCGGCCGTCGCTGCCTTCCTGATCGGCAATAGCGTCACGACGATCAAGGTGACCCTGAGCGGCTTCGGCAAGGTGTTTGCCGGGCCCAAATGGAAGAAGCAGGACTACATGAACCTGCTGTCACTGCTGTTCCAGCTGACCAAGACGATGAAGTCCAAGGGCGTCATCGCTCTGGAAAGTCATATCGAGAAGCCCGCCGAGAGCACCATCTTCCAGAAGTACCCCAAGGTGCTGAAGGATCACTTCGCCACCGACTTCATCTGCGACACCCTGCGGATGATGACCATGAACCTCGAAGATCCGCACCAGATCGAGGGCGCCATGGAAAAGCAGCTGGAGAAACATCACCACGAGAGTCTCGCCGGTGCTCACGCGCTTCAGCAGATGGCCGACGGCCTGCCCGCCCTGGGCATCGTCGCGGCCGTGCTGGGGGTCATCAAGACCATGGGTTCGATCACCGAGCCGCCGGAGGTCCTGGGCGGCATGATCGGCGGTGCCTTGGTCGGCACCTTCCTGGGCGTCTTCCTGGCCTATGGCCTGGTCGGGCCGATGTCGGTGCGGCTTAAGGAGATCATCGACGGCGACGGGGCCTTCTACAAGATCATCCAGTCGGTGCTGGTCGCCCACCTGCACGGCAACGCCGCCCAGATCTCGATCGAGATCGGACGCGGGGACATCCCCTCGACAGCCCAACCTTCCTTCATCGAGATGGAAGAAAGCCTCTCGGCGGCACCGAGCGTCGCCTGAGCCCGATCCGGTTTCAAACCACGGACCGTTCAAAACGTTTCGAACATCAACACGGACGCCGGAACGCCGCCACGGGTCAGCGCTTATAGCTTCGACCGGTCGCGGCATCGGCCGGCCGACCCGCCCGCGCCACCGGCCCGGAGAATTCAGATGAACACCAGGACAACGATTCTGGCCGCAGTCGGCGTTCTGGCCCTGACGGCCTGCTCCAATGCCGACGACACCGCCAAGACAGATGTCACGACCGGCGCGCGCATGGAGACGTCCGCGACCGCTCCCGCGTCAGACGGTGCCATGGCCCCCACGGACGCGACTCCGAATTCCACGCCCACGCCTGATGCGACGGGCACTACGGCGGAGCCGACAGAAGACGACACGGCGCCGGGACAAACCCCGCCGGTCGTGCCGACAGATCCGCAGGACACGAGCTCGCCGCCGCCGCAGTAACGTAGCGACGGCGCGCGTGTCATTCCGGATCAAGGGGTTCCATAACGTGACTTCACGAATGCGTGAGAATTTCGCTTGCGCTTCTGCTCACGTTCCCGTTATCTGGGGCTGCGAGGATTCATGACCTCGTATGACCCTTTCGAAGGATAGAAAACATGCGCATCACCGCCCTGATCGCCGCTTCGGCCGCCGCTCTCGCCCTGGCCGCTTGCCAGCCCGCCGAGAAGGCTGACGAAGCCGCAACCGCCGAAGCCACCGTCGAAGTCCCGGCTGCCGACGCTGCCGTGGCCCCGCCCGCCGACGCCGCGATGGCCCCGGCTGCTGAACCGGCCGCCACGGCGACCGCCGAAACCAAGGCTGAGTAGAACCTACTCACCCAAGGATCAGCGGACCCCCGGGTCCGTTCGGAAAGGGTCACCCTCGCGGGTGGCCCTTTTTCGTTACGCGAAACGGCCGCGCCTTGCGGCTATTTCACTTGCCCGTCATCCGAAACGCCCGTTATCTCATGGCATCGGGGTGTAGTTTCCCGCCACTGCTCAAGGATACCGCCATGCGCTTCGCCGCACTGATCGTCGCCTCGGCCACCGCCCTAGTCCTGACGGCCTGTCAGAAAGCTGAGGAAAAGGCCCCGGAAGCCTCTTCCGAAGCCGTCGAGGCCGCCGGCATCGCCGACGACGCCGCAGTCACGACGACCATGGAACAGGCCAATGACGACGCCCGCATCGCCGCCGAGGCGCAGGGACAGGCCGACGCCGCAGCCGCAACCAAAATGGCCGAATCACAGCCGGAAGCCGCCGCCGTGGCTCCTGCCGAAAAGAAGGCCTACTAGGCGATCCACCCGATTCCAGCGCTTGAAGGGGCCGTCCCGCAGGGCGGCCTCTTTTCGTTGTGCGCAGGAGGGCGCTACAGACTGACAGCATGACCGACGACCGCTCGCCGCGCCTGCTATGGACCGAAGACGGCGCGCCTCACTCGGGCCGGTTTGGCGACGTTTATTTTTCGCGCGAGGACGGTCTGGCGGAAAGCCGCGCGGTCTTCCTCACCGGCTGCGGACTGCCCGAAGCCTGGGCCGGGCGACGTCGCTTCACGGTCGCGGAACTGGGATTCGGCACGGGTCTGAACATCGCCGCCTTGCTGGACCTGTGGCGACGCGAGCGACCCGCCGGCGGGCGGCTGCATGTGTTCACGGTCGAGGGCTTCCCCCTGACGCGTCATGACGCCGCCCGCGCCCTGTCGACCTGGCCCGAGCTCGCCGAGGCGACAGAGGCCCTTCTGGCGGCCTGGCCCGAGCCCACGCCCGGTTTTCACCGGATGGACCTGCCCGGCTTCGACGCCACCGTCGATGTGGCCATAGGCGACGCGGCCTGGGCGTTGTCGGAATGGTCCGGCCTCGCCGACGGCTGGTTCCTGGACGGGTTCGCGCCGTCGACCAATCCCGGTATGTGGACCGACGCGGTGATGGATGGGATCGGCGCGCGATCGGCGCCGGACGCCCGGCTGGCGACCTTCACCGTCGCGGGCACCGTGCGGCGCGGACTGGCCGAGCGGGGCTTCGTCGTCGATAAGCGTCCCGGCCACGGGCGCAAGCGCGAACGACTGGAGGCGCGCCTGACCGGGGCCGCCTTACCGGATGCCCCGCCCTCCGTCGCCGTGATCGGAGCCGGCATTGCCGGCGCGTCGATGGCCAGAGCCCTGGCGGCTACGGGGTTGAAAGCGACCGTCGTCGAACAGCACAGGCCGGGCGCGGGCGGCTCCGGTTTCCCGGCCGCCCTCGTGACGCCAAGGCTGGACGCCGGCGACGAGGACATCGCCGCCCTGCATGCCCGAGCCCTGTCGCGCGCCACCGATCTGTATGCCGCGACGCCGGACGCCGTGATCGCGCGCGGCGTACTTCAGCTGGAACAGGCGCCACGCGACGCCGCGCGGTTCGTCAAGGTTGCGGCGCAGCGGGTCTGGGCGGCGGACAGCATGACGCCGCTCGACGCCACCGCATGTTCCACCCGGGTGGGCGAGCCGGTGGAGGTCGGCGGTCTGATGATGAGCGAGGCCATCGCGGTCAGGCCCGCCGCCGTGCTGGCGGACTGGCTGGCCCAAGGCGATGTGATCACGGGGACGGTCGACCGGATTGAGGCGACGGCCGCCGGCTGGCGACTGATCGATCCGCGAGGCCAGATCCTGCTTGAGACAGATGTGGTCGTCATCGCTGGCGGCTGGGGCGCGGCCCGGCTGCTGGAGGCCCTGTCGCTGTCGCCGGTTCGCGGACAGGCCGACTGGGTCGAAGGCATGGACGGCCAGGCTTTGGCCTGGGGCGGATACGCCGTCCCGACGGGCTCGGGCCTGCTGTTCGGCGCGACCCATGACCGGGGTCGGATGGACGTGGACGTCGATCCAGCCGACAGCGCCCGCAATCTGGAAACCCTCTCGGCCCGCCTGCCCCGCCTGGCCGCGCGTGTTTCAGCCGCAGGCCCGTCGCTGGCCCGCGCGGCCGTGCGCGCGACGACGCCGGATCGGCTGCCAGTCGCCGGTCCGGTCGCCGGGTCACCGGGTCTGTGGGTCCTGGGTGGACTGGGCTCGCGCGGCTTCTGCGTCGGCCCCTTGCTGGCCGAGCATGTCGCGGCGGAGATCGCGGGCACGCCGTCGCCCCTGCCGCGCGCGCTGGCGGCCCGTGTCGATCCGGGGCGAGCGGCCCTTGCGAAATGAAGTCCCAAGGCGGACGCTTGATCCCTGTCGCCGACCGGGAGTTCGATCATGCGCCTCGCCCTGCCCCTCGCCGTTTCCGCCGCCTTGCTGTCCGCCTGCGCGCCCACGCCCGTCCCGGGTCCCGAGATGGCCGGCGATGACGCAAGACCCGTGCGCCAGTGTTTCAATGTCGAACAGGTCCGCAACTTCCGTCAGGGCAACACCGGACAGGTGTTCGTGCGGGCCAATCGCGACGTCTATGAGCTGAATTCCTCGGGCGGCTGCACTGATCTGGACTTCGCTTATCGCCTGGCCATCGTGCCGGACGTCGGCGGCCTGGGTGGCGGACGGGTTTGCACCGGCGACTGGGCGCGCATCATCGTGCCCGGCTCTACGCAGTCCGTCAGCACGTGCCGCGCCCGGGTATCGCGCGTCCTGACCGCGGAACAGGTTGCGGCCCTGCCCTCGCGCTTCAGGCCTTGACCGGTTCGGGCTGGGCGTAACCCAGCCGCTGGTTCAGCTTCTCGATCAGATCGATGGCCGTGTCGGCGATGACCGAGCCGGGCGGATAGACGGCCGCCGCGCCCATGTCGATCAGGGTCTGAACGTCCGTCGGGGGGATGACGCCGCCGACCACGATCATGATGTCGGGCCGGCCCAGCTTTTCCAGCTCGGCCTTCAGTTCCGGCACCAGCGTCAGGTGACCCGCCGCCAGGGACGAGGCGCCAACGGCGTGGACGTTGCCGGCCACGGCGTCGCGCGCGGCCTCGGCCGGGGTCTGGAACAGGGCACCCGCCGTGGCGTCGAAGCCCAGGTCGCCATAGGCGGTGGCGACCACCTTCTGGCCCCGGTCGTGGCCGTCCTGGCCCAGTTTGGCGATGAGAACGCGCGGCGGCCCGCCGTCGTTCTCGATGAAGGCGGCGACCATGTCGCGGGCGCGGCTGATCTTTGGATCGGCACCCGCTTCTTTCGCATAGACGCCCAACACCGTCTTCACCGTCGCGATGTGGCGGCCGAAAGCGGCTTCCAGCGCATCCGATATTTCGCCCACGGTGGCGAAGGCGCGCGCCGCCTGCACCGACAGCTCCAGCAGGTTGGCGGTCCCGCGCGCGCCTTTGGTCAGGGCGGTCAGCGCGGCCTGGGTCCTCGCCTCGTCCCGCCCGGCGCGCAGCCGCTTCAGCTTGTCGAGCTGGGCCGTCAGGACGGCGGCGTTGTCGACCTTCAGCACCGGAATGTCGTCAACCTGATCGGACAGGTAGCGGTTCACCCCGACCACAGCCTGCTGGCCCGTGTCGATGCGAGCCTGGGTCCGGGCTGCGGCCTCCTCGATTCGCAGCTTGGGCACGCCCGCCTCAATAGCTGCAGCCATGCCGCCCAAGGCTTCGACCTCGGCCATGTGGGCGCGGGCCTTTTCGGCCAGTTCATGCGTCAGGCGCTCGACGTAGAAACTGCCGCCCCAAGGATCGATGACGCGGGTCAGGCCCGTCTCCATCTGCAGCAGCAGCTGTGTGTTGCGCGCGATCCTGGCCGAGAAGTCGGTCGGCAGGGCGAGGGCCTCGTCCAGGCTGTTGGTGTGCAGGCTCTGGGTCCCGCCGCCCGCAGCGGCCATGGCCTCGACCATGGTGCGGGGAACGTTGTTGAACACATCCTGCGCGGCGAGGCTCCAACCCGATGTCTGGCAGTGGGCGCGCAGCGATAGGGAACGGGGGTCTTTCGCGCCGAACTTCGACACCGCCTCGGCCCACAGCAGGCGACCCGCGCGCAGCTTGGCCACCTCCATGAAATAGTTCATGCCGATGGCCCAGAAGAAGCTCAGGCGCGGGGCGAACCGGTCGACGTCCATGCCCGCCGCGACGCCCGCCTTCAGATATTCGACCCCATCCGCCAGCGTATAGGCCAGCTCCAGATCGGCCGAGGCCCCGGCCTCCTGCATGTGGTAGCCGCTGATCGAGATCGAGTTGAATTTCGGCGTGTGCTCGGCGGTCCAGGAGAAGATGTCCGAGACGATCCGCATCGAGGGTTCGGGCGGATAGATGTAGGTGTTGCGGACCATGAACTCCTTGAGGATGTCATTCTGGATGGTCCCGGTCAGGTCCTTGTGCGCGACGCCCTGCTCCTCGGCGGCGACGACATAGAGGGCCAGAATCGGCAGGACCGCGCCGTTCATGGTCATCGACACCGACATCTGATCCAGCGGGATGCCGTCAAACAGGGTGCGCATGTCGTAGATGCTGTCGATGGCCACGCCAGCCATGCCGACGTCGCCCTTCACCCGCGGATGGTCGCTGTCATAACCCCGGTGGGTGGCCAGATCGAAGGCGATCGACAACCCCTTCTGACCGGCCGCCAGGTTTCTGCGGTAGAAGGCGTTGGACGCGTCAGCGGTCGAGAAACCGGCATACTGGCGGATCGTCCACGGGTTGGACGCATACATGGTCGGATAGGGGCCCCGCACATAGGGGGGTATGCCGGGCAGGCCATGGATGAAGTCGAGACCTTCCACCGCGTCGCAGCCATAGGCGGTTTCAACGGTGAGGCCCTCGGGGGTTTTCCAGACGTCGCGGGTCGGACCGGCACCGGTGGGGCCGAGGTCGAGCGGGGTTTGGGTGAAGTCGGGCGTGCTCATCGGCCGGCCTCCCAGCTCTGGGTCTCGAACGGCGCGGCGAACCGGACGGGGATCAGGGGTTCACAGGCGTCGCCGACGGCCGGACGCAAAGTCCTGTCATCGGGCTCGAACGTGGCGGGCCGGGGCTCGGGATCGACGAATTTCGTGACCCCGACCAGATGGGCGGTTCCGCCGGCGAGGGCGGCCTCGCGTTCGGCGCGGGCCGAAGCGACGCGCGCCTGAACCCCGTCGGTGCGGAGCGAGGCGATCAGGCCGCCTTCGCCCTCGATGCGCTGGAACTCGGCCCAGCCCGCCTCGGCCAGATCATGGGTTCGGGCGTCGAGGAACCACGATCCCGCCGCCGGATCGTCGACCCGGCCCAGATGGGCTTCCTCCATCAGCACGGCCTGGGTGTTGCGCGCCTGCCGCCGGGCGAAGGCGTCGGAACGGCCGTTGGCGCGCGACAGGCCGTCCAGCACCACGGCGTCGGCCCCGCCGACGGCCCCGGCAAAGCCCGCGGCTGTCAGCCGCAGCAGATTGGGCCACGGATCGCGCGCCGACAGCATGCGGCGCGACGAGCGGGCCTCAATCACGGCCGGGGTCTCGACGCCGAAGGCCATGCTGATCGAGCGCCAGATCAGGCGCAGCGAGCGGACCTTGGCCAAGCTGTCGAAATACTCCTGGTCGACAGAGACGCCCAGCACCGTGCCACGCAGCGCCGGCTCCAGGCCCATCCCGGCGGCGACGGCGGCCCGGACGAGCGCCACGGCGTTGGCGGCGGCGAAGCCCAGCTCCTGGCCGATCGAGCCACCGGCCTCATGCACGACCCGTCCGCTGGCGAGGAAGAACGAGGCTTCGGGATAGGCCCCCGCATGGCGCGCCGCCGTGTTGGCCGCCAGCGTCAGATGCTCGTCCATCGACCGGGGCGAACTCCCCGTTTGCGCGAAGGCCGAGACCGGGTCCATGTGCAGCATCAGTTTCGCGCGCGGCGAACCCTTGGCCGCGACCGCCAGGGCATTGGCCGCGTCCGGCCCCTCCAGCCCCGCGTCCAGCCCCACCGCCGCCAGTTCCAGCGCCACGCCGTCCAGCGCGCTCGACAGCGGCTCGGAATCGGACAGCACCGACCCGCTCAGGACCACGGAGGCCGCGCCGCCTTCCAGATCGGCCAGCACCGAAGCATTGACCGCGACCGGATCGTCGCCCTCGACCAGGGTCCGCAGATCCCAGGCCCGGCCGTCGGCGTCGGAGGGCCGGGGCGCAAACACCGGTTCGCCGCCGCTCGCCGCCGCATACAGAGGCCGCACCGCCAGACCGTCGGCGTCCAGATGCACCAGGCTTTCCAGCGGCCGTTCCTTCAGCGCCTTCTCGGCCAGCGCGCGCCAATCTGCGGGAGAGGGTGTGGGAAACAGGTCGGACATCCGCCTCTAATGCGTCGCTGGCGCGCGGCGGTCCAGACCCCGCTCGCGCCCGGCTCGCCATCACAGGCGTGGCGGTCCAGACCGGCGCTTCCGGAATGGCATGCTGAGCCGGAGCAGACGCGATTCCCGGGGGCGACTAGCGAGGGGCGAAGGATTTGGGTTCCGTCACGGGGGCGACGAACAACCGGTCGCAACGCTTGGCTTCATCGGTCAGCGCGATGACCTCGAAGTCGCCGCCCGAGGCGTCAATCACCTGCGCGGCCAAAACATCGAACGCCACCTCGTGCCCCGGGCGCCGGAACAGCAAGACGCCGTCCCTGGCGTCCACCACTCCGTAGGCCGGAGCACCTTCGAGGAGGGTTTCGAAATTCAGAGCCATGAACTGGCAATCCGCGAGCAGAGCAAAGGTTGCCGCCCGATCCCCGGATCTGTGGGCCGACGACGACCCGGTTAAGGGCGTTTGAATTTCAAGGAAGGAATGGTGGACGCGACAGGGATTGAACCTGTGACCCCCTCGATGTCAACGAGGTGCTCTCCCGCTGAGCTACGCATCCGCCAAGTCGGTTCCGGACGGGTCCGGAACGGGAAGGAGCGGTCTATAACCCTTAGGGCCCGCCGACCGCAAGGGCGAAACCAGGTGATCCGATCTCATGATCGTGACCCCCGGAAGCGGTTTTCAGGCCGCCGCCACCATCCGTTCGACCTCGCCGACGAGGTCGCGCAGGTGGACGGGTTTGGACAGGACCTTGGCCTCGGGCGTGGACTGGGCAGCGCTGAGGGCGACGGCGGCGAAACCGGTGATGAACATGATGCGGATGCCCGGCTGGCGGGCGGCGGCGACGCGCGCCACCTCGATGCCGTCGGCGCCGGGCATGACGATGTCGGTCAGCAGCAGGTCCCAAGGCCCCTGGTCGAGTGCGTCGATGGCGTCGTCGCCGTTCTCGCAATCCACCACGGAATGGCCGGCGCGTTCGAGCGCGCGCGTCAGGAAGCCCCGCAGGGAGCTGTCGTCCTCGGCCAGTAGAATGCGCGCCATGAAGTCTCGTCCACCCGTGTAGAGCGCTGACGCTACGCCGCGAACTGTAAAGCGGCCATGAAAATCACCGGCATGGCAATGATCCCGACTCCCGGCCGCCTGTGGACCGAATGCCGAAACAGGCTATGGCATCGGCATGGTCGCAGGCGGAGATCGGAGCGAGACGTCGGACGGGCGAGCCGCCTTCGACGTCGTTATGCCCGCCGCGCCAGGCCGTTTCGTTTTCGCCTCGCCCCATTCAGGCGACGTCTATCCCGAGGACATGCGGGCTGACCCGACGCTGGATCCCATAGCCTTGCGCAGCGCCGAGGACGTTCGGGTCGACCGGCTGATCGCGCCGGGCAGCGCGCATGGGGCGACGCTGCTGCTGGGACGGCTGGGGCGCGCCTATGTGGACCTGAACCGAGATCCCGACGAGCTGGACCCGACCCTGATCGAAGGTCTCGACGCAAAGGCCGGCACGGCGCGGACGGCGGCGGGGTATGGCGTCATTCCGCGTCTGACCGGGTCGGGACGGCCCCTCTATGACCGGCGGCTGAGCCGTGACGAGGCGGAGGCGCGGATCGCGGCGGCGCATCGGCCCTATCACGTGGCGCTGGCGGAGTTGATGCAGGCGGCGCGGTCGCGCCACGGCGAGGCGGTGCTGGTGGACTGGCATTCGATGCCGGCGCGGGCGACGCGGGGGATCGGCGGGGCGCGGGGGCCGGACGTGGTTCTGGGCGACCGGCACGGTTCGGCCTGCGAGGGGCGCCTGACCCGAAGGCTGTCGACCCTGTTCGAGGCGCTGGGCTGGCGGGTGGCGCTGAACCAGCCCTATTCCGGCGGCTGGACGACCCAGGCCTGGGGACGGCCTGCGGAGGGGTTTCAGGCGGTGCAGGTGGAGTTGAACCGCGCCCTCTATCTGGACGAGACCACCCTGCGACCCAATGCGGGCTGGGACCGCTGCCGCAAGGGGATGGCCCGGGTCATCGCCGGCCTTCTGACCGACGGGACATAAAAAAAGCCGCGCCCGAAGGCGCGGCATAAAGGCTTTGGGAGGAAACGCCCAGAAGGGCATGACGCCGCGAGGCGACGAAAGCCAAGTTAGTGTGCGGTGCACAAATCGTCAAGTGGGTAGTTTGCGCCCGCGATCACGCGTTGTAACGACGTTGAACTGCCCTAAACAAACATGGTAACCGATTTCACGGGAAATTTTTACCAGAACCAAACCGCATTTGCGAACAAACGGGCCAAACCTCGACGATTCAGGGTTCCAGCAGGCGTCGTGCGCTGCGAATGGCGCGCGCTGCGGGCGATCCGGACTGACGCCAGATCAACAGGCAGAAGGCGGCGACCACGCCCGCCGCCAGCCACAGCGGGCCGAACAGCCAGGCAGCTGCCGCCAGGGCGAAATAATAGCCGCGCACGCCCTGGCTGAAGGCGCTGAGCGCCGGATTGAGGAGATTGGCGGCGGCGTCGCCCAGCGCCACGCTGTCCGCCTCCGTATGGACCTCCGGAGCCGCGCCGATCAGGGCCAGCGCATAGTTCAGCTGACGGATCGACCAGATAAAATCCAGCAGGCCGCGCGCCAGACAAACCAGCACCAGGGCCAGCTTGGTCTCCAGCACCCTGGCGGGCACGCCCTCGGCACCGACGGAGGCAAAGCCTTGCAGCGCCTGATCGCCGCCGAACAGGACGCTGGCCACCGCTGCGATCAGCAGCAGATTGGTCGAGGCGAAGAAGCCGCCAGAGTTGAGGGTATGCCCCAGCAACTGGCTGTCGACCAACCGGACCTCGCGGTGGGTCATGGCCGTCATCCACACCCTTCGAACAACAAGCATATCGTCGTTCAGCGAGCCGCTGCGCCGCGCGACCAGTGACAGCAGCGGGCCATAGCCCAGCCAGCAGACGGCGAAGAGCAGAAGGGCCAGCCAATCCCAGATGGTCATTTCGTCCTCCGGCGCAGGGGCAGGTGAAGAGTGCTAGTGAGCGGGCGGTGAGCGGGCCCGATGTCGATTCTGCCTCACCGCCCGCTCACTAGCACTCTTCACTGCGAGCCGCCGCGCCTTGCTTCGGCCCTCCGGCGGGATTATTGAGCGCGCCTTCCGTTCGCAGTTGCACAATAGACGAGCCCGTCATGAACATCGACGCCATTCCCGTCGGCCCGAACCCGCCCTGGGACCTGAACGTCATCATCGAGATTCCTCAAGGGGGACTGCCGGTGAAGTACGAAATGGACAAGGCCTCGGGCGCCCTGTTCGTCGACCGCTTTCTGCATACGGCCATGTACTATCCGGGCAACTACGGTTTTGTGCCGCACACCCTGTCGGATGACGGGGACCCCTGTGACGTCATCGTGCTGAACCCGACGCCGGTGGTGCCGGGCTGCGTCATCCGCTCGCGCCCGATCGGCGTGCTGATCATGGAAGACGAAAAGGGCATGGACGAGAAGATCCTCGCCGTCCCCGTCGACGCCCTGCATCCCTATTACACCGACATCGCCAGCTATCGTCAGTTGCCGACCATCATGGTCGAACAGATCCAGCATTTCTTCACCCGCTACAAGGATCTGGAGAAGAACAAGGAGACCCTGGTCAAGCGCTGGGGTGACGCCGGCGAAGCCGCAGAGATGATCGCCGCAGGCATGAAGGCGCACCAGGACAAGCTGAAGACCGCAGTCAAGGCCGCCAACGCAGCCTAGGACGGTCCCCGTCTCCGTTTGCGGGAGAAGGGGACGGTCTCAGAACCCCTGGCTTCGCGCCATCCGCTCGGCGTGGAAGCCGGCGTCGCCCAGCAGTTCGTTCAACACCCGCACCCGCTTCATGAACAGGCCGACGTCGTATTCGTCGGTCATGCCGACGCCGCCGTGCATCTGCACCGCTTCCTGCACCGCCAGTTCGGCGACGCGGCCGGCCTTGGCCTTGGCGACGGAGACGCTCAGTCCCGCGTCCTCGCGCCCGGCGTCGAGGGCCTGCAGTGCGCCCATGACGGCGGCGCGGGCGATCTCGATCTCGGTGAACAGGTGGGCGGCGCGGTGCTGCAGGGCCTGGAACTCGCCGATCAGCCGGCCGAACTGTTTGCGGGTCCGCAGATAGGCCAGCGTCTGCTGGAAGGCTTCGTCGCCCGCCCCCGTCAGGGACGCCGCCGCGCAGGCCCGGCCGAGGTTCAGCGCCCCCTCCAGCAGCCCCTCCCCGCCCTCGACCGTGCCGATCACGGCGTCGGCGTCGACCTCGACATCCGTCAGCGTCACCCGCGCCGCATTGTGGGCGTCGACCATCACGGTGCGCTCGATCTCCACGCCTGCGGTCTTGGGATTGACGAGGAACAGGGTCAGGCCGTTTTCTGTGCGCGCCGCCACGATCAGGGCGTCGGCGACGTGGCCGTCCAGCACAAAGCCCTTGGCCCCGTTCAGGCGAAAGCCGTTGCCGAACCGCTCGGCCGTCGTCGCGATCCGCGAGGGCGCGTGCTTGGCCCCTTCGTCCACCGCCAGCGAGACCATGGCCTCGCCCGCCGCGATCCGGGGCAGCCAGGCCGCCTGCTGCTCGGCCGAGCCCCCGTCGATCAGGACCCTGGCCGACAGCACGCCCGAGGCCATGAAGGGCGACGGCGTCAGGGTGCGGCCCAGCGCCTCGGCCAGCACGCCCGCCTCGACCGCGCCGAGGCCGGAGCCGCCGTGCGCCTCGGGGATGATGACCCCCGCAAAACCCATCTCGCCAAAGGCCCGCCACAGGTCGCGCGACACCCCGTCGGGGTCGCGGTCGTCGCGCAGCTTCCGCAGATGCGCGATCGGCGCGTGCTCGCTGAGGAAGCCGTCGGCGGCCTCTTTCAGCATGGTCTGCTCTTCGGTCAGGATCAGCGGCATCGGCTCACGCCCCCGGCAGCTGAAGCAGGTGTTTGGAGATGATGTTCAGCTGGACCTCCGAGGTGCCGCCCTCGATCGAGTTGGCCTTAGCGCGCAGCCAGTCGCGGGCGGTGGTGCCCTTGCGCGAGCGGTCGCTTTCCCATTCCAGCGCGTCGGCCCCGCCCGCCGCCATCAGCAGTTCCTGACGGCGCTTGTTCAGCTCAGAGCCATAGTATTTCAGCATCGAGGCGATGGCCGGATGGGCCTGACCGGCCTTGACCTGATCGCCGGTCCGCTCGATCGACAGGCGGAAGGCGGCGGCGTCGACTTCAAGGTCCGCGATCCGTGCACGGAGCATCGGCTCGTCCAGACGGCCGTCGTCGCCGACGCCGATCGAATCCGTGGCCACCTGGCCCAGCGGCCGCCCGCCGCCGACTTCGCCCATGGCTCCGATCATGGTCCGCTCGTGGGCCAGCAGCGCCTTGGCCACGTCCCAGCCCCGGTTCAGCGTGCCGACCAGGTTTTCCGCCTCGACCCGCACATCATCGAAGAAGGTCTCGCAGAAGGGCGACTTGCCGCTGATCAGGGTGATCGGCCGCGTGGTCACGCCCGGCGTCGCCATGTCGATCAGCACGAAGGAAATCCCCAGATGCTTGGGCGCCTCCGGGTCAGTGCGGACCAGACAGAAGATCCAGTCGGCCTTGTCGGCATAGCTGGTCCAGACCTTCTGGCCGTTGACGATCCAGTGGTCACCCGCGGCATCGGTCCCGGCCTCGGCGCGGGTCTGCAGACTGGCCAGGTCGGAGCCGGCACCGGGCTCGGAATAGCCCTGGCACCAGCGGATTTCGCCGCGCGCGATCTCGGGCAGGAAGCGCCGCTTCTGCGCCTCCGTGCCGAACTGCAGCAGCGCCGGGCCCAACATCCAGACGCCAAAGCTGTTCAGCGCCGACTGGGCGTCGATCCGCTTCAGCTCGCCGCGCAGCACCTTGGCCTGTTCGCGGCTCAGCCCGCCACCGCCATATTCCACCGGCCATTCCGGCGCGGTCCAGCCCCGCGCCCCCATCCGCTCGAGCCAGAGCTTGTGGCCCGGCGTCCTGAACACGGCGTTGCGGCCGCCCCAGATGGCCTCGTCCTCGCTCTCGACCGGCTTGCGCACCTCGGGCGGACAGTTGGCCTCGAGCCAGGCGCGGGTTTCGGCGCGGAAATTGTCGAGCTCGGTCATGGCGCGTCCCTGCGGCTAAGCGGCTTTTCTAGCAGGCTTTTGCGCTGACGCAGCGTCAGCGATGGGGGTGGGGCCGGCGGTCTACGGACGCGGCGGGCGGCCGGGCTTTCTGGCCGTTCGGAGGCGTCGCGAAACCGCGCGCCCTGAGGCTGACCAACACCCCCTCCAGATTGCCCAGCACGTCGCGCGCCGCGATCCGGAAGACTGTGATCCCGCGCAGGTTCAGCCAGGTCGTCCGCCGCGCGTCGTGTCGCATCTGGTCCGGATGCTCGTGACCCTGTCCATCGACCTCGACCGCCAGCCGGGTCTCGTCGCAATAGAAGTCGAGGATGTATGGGCCGACGGGGTGTTGTCGGCGAAAGCGGGCACCGCCGAGCTTCCGGCCCCGGATCGCCTGCCACAGGATGACCTCCGGCAGCGTCAGGGTTCGCCGGAGTTTCCTTGCACGCGCTATGGTTTTTTTCGGCGGGTACATGAAACAAGTTTAACGCGAACAACCCGCCGTGCCAATCCTCCCCCATCGGGGGAGGAATGCGTATGCTCCCCCCCATGACCCGCACCCTGCACATCGATTTCGTCTCGGACGTCGTCTGCCCCTGGTGCGTGGTGGGGCTGGGCGGGCTGGAGGG
>NZ_JBDNHO010000004.1:0-2788 GCF_041688735.1 Brevundimonas sp. | reverse complement strand
TGACGGTGCTCGGGACGGCTTCCTGACCGCTTGTGGACCGGCTTTCCTGACGATGCGGCGGGGCTGGCCGCGATCATGCGGCGACGGTGCTCGGGACGGTTCCCTCCACCGTACCCAACGACCGTTTGACCCGCTGAACCGTCGCCGTTGAGAACCCGGTAGCCCGAGCGATCACCCTGATGGACTGACCCTGGTTGAGACGCTTCCGAACTGGATCGAGGTCTATGGGGGCGATGGGTTTGCGGCCGAGCTTCACGCCTTGGGATCGGGCGCGGTTGAGCCCGGCGTTGATCCGGGTGGTGATGATCGAGCGTTCAAATTCTGCGAAGACGGCCAGCATCTGGAAGAGCATGCGGCCCGAAGGGGTCGAGGTGTCGATGGCTTGGGCGTGCAGATACAAGTCGCAGCCACGGGCCTGGATGTCCGACAGGAAGGCCACCAGATCACCCAGGGAGCGTCCCAGACGATCAACAGCGAAGGCCGCGACCATATCGACCTCTCGGCGATGGATGGACCTCAGCAGGGCATCGTAGCCGGGACGCTGATCCCGCGACTTGGCGCCGCTGATCCCGGCATCTTCGAACACATGGACGACTTCCCAACCGGATCGTTCCGCTACCTCCTGGAGGATGCGGAGTTGGTTCTCAGTCGTCTGAGAATCTTGGCTGACACGAATGTAGAACGCGGCTCTCTTCATCTCACCAGGGTGGCGCGGATCGGGAATCCGTCAAGGATTTCGCGCCAGTGGCCAGCCGGTGACCTATTCGCCGCTGCCGCTCAGACCCGCGTGACCTTCCGAACTGACCAGGACCGCGCCCCAAGCTGGTCCTTCGCCGTTCTACCGGCATGATCTGGATTCTGGGCGAAGACGCGAACCTTGACCGGCTTACCGTCCGCAGTCCCCTCGACGATGAACTCGTGCATGCGATCTCTCCCCGTTTTCGTAGATCGACGATACTTCAAACGAGGGCGCGGGTCGCCGTCTCAAAATCACATGTTTATCGGCGCGGAAATTCGCGGCGCCGAAGTCGAGGAATCGCGGGCTGGAACTGCGGCCAGCGCAGACCGGATTTTGTCACGGGCGCCAATAGCGTCGATAGCCCGGCAACCTGACCAGGCGCGTTTATCGGGGCTGGCGCCCCACCACTTCAAATTCCTGGGTCATGAGGAAGAGAACGAGATCACCAACTCGGCGGCGAGGAGACGAGGTGTGGCAACGCCGAAGTCTACGAAGTTGCCCGAGCCGACGAGGCCCTCCGGGTCGAGGCGGATCGCTCACTGATCTGGATCAGGCTCAAGCCTCTCGATCTCGACCAGGAGACCAGTCGCCCAGTTCCCCGAGGTCCAGCGGCCTCTCCATCGGGTCCAGGCTCAAGCCTTCATCTCATTCTCTACGAGGCGACCTCCTCACGTCGGCCACCCGGACGAGCCGACCCGCACGCCCTCCGGTCCTCGCCTTCGGCTGCGGTCCTCGGCCTACCGGCCATCTCGTCGGCTTCTCAAATTACCGATCTCTCCCCCGACCTCGACCCCATCCCCCTGCGGGGCTTCCGCCTTGGAACCAGGATCGAGAAACCTGAACGTCTTCTTCTTCTAAGAAACACGCAGCGACAGGTTTACGGCGCGAAGGTCGTAACCATGGTGGGACAAGATGCCTAACGTCGCTATTGGCTGATGGGTGGATGGTTTGAAACGGGGGGACGGGGATGATGAAGGTCGAGGTGCTGAGTGGCCCTCCAGGCTGCGGCAAGAGCCATCTCATGCGGGCTGAGGCCGTCGCCAATCCGGGGCGGTATATCTTCTTCTACCCGACCGCAAAGCTGATCGCGGAGCAGGCCGAGGAGTTCAAGAAGGTCGCGGGTCTGGACGTTCAGATTGCCCACGCGAAGTCGAGGCGGCAGGGGACCGTCCAGGACCAACTGAATGAGGATTCTGAACGGGCTGAGACAGCCCGCATCGTCCACACATTCGTCCTGACGACGCACGAGTCCCTTATGGGATGCGATCTGCGGGCATTTCAGGACTGGCATTTCCGCATCGATGAAGCTCCCAACGCGGTGCAGAGTGGCAAGATCGTTACGACGGTCAATCGTCAGTTCTTTGATACGAGATACGACCTTTCCCCAGTTGGGACGGAGGGGTGGAGCGAAGTCCGCCCACTCGGCGCCGCTGATCGCTTCACCGATATCGCTCGTGATGACGGCGCCAAGGGCTATGCCGCCTTCATCAAGCACGCCGACCGATGGCGTGCGTTTGTGAACGTCACCGACTGGAAGTCGAAGAAGTTCGAATGGCTTTCGATATGGTCGCCGGACCTCCTCCAGGAAATCCCTGCCAGCGTCACCATTGCGGGTGCATCCTATATGACGAGCATCGGTGCCCTCGTTGCAGCAGGTCAGGTCGCGTTCAGCGAGCGAGTCGTCTCGGCTGTGCGGACAGGCCAGCCCTCGATTGCGATCCGCTATTTCACCAAGGGCCACTCGGGGACGAGCAGCCTTTGGGAGAGGTCAGAGGGGAGGGCGTTCATCGTAAAGCTCTGCGATTATCTCGCTGGGAATGAACCGGAGTTGGGCTTCTGGTCCGGCAATGAAGAGGTCCAGAAGCTGATGGATCATAGGGTTTCTGGCGGACCGATCCCCCCGAAGGTCGCGGGCCTCAACGCTCTCGACAACAGACTGAGTTGTGCCTTCATCTACAGCAGCAAGGCGACCCCTAACGACGGACCGCTCAAATCCGTGCTCGGCATTTCGGACCAGCAAATTCGGATCGCTCGCGAGGACGAAGACAT
>NZ_JBDNHO010000052.1:0-24801 GCF_041688735.1 Brevundimonas sp. | reverse complement strand
CTGGTGGCAGGAGGAGCCTGTCATGAGTGATCTGTTTTGGCTGACGAACAAGCAGATGCGTCGGATCAAGCCATATTTCCCGCTGTCGCACGGCATTCCACGAGTGGACGACAAGCGGGTGCTGAGCGGGATCATCTTCGGGGCCTTCTACCAGTCGGGCCAGTCCTGCATCGGGGTGCAGCGCATCCTGATCCACGACGAAATCTATGGTCCGATGCGGGACCTGCTGGTGAAGAAGGCCAAGGCCCTGATCTGCGGCGATCCGCGCGAGGAGGCCACCTTCATCGGTCCCATGATCGACGAGAAGGAGGCGCGTCGGCTCGAGACCTGGATCAATGAGGCCCGTGCCGCCGGCGCGACCGTCCTGTGCGGGGGAAACCGCACCGGGGCCATGCTGGACGCGACTCTGCTGGAGGGCGTCGGACGGGGCCTGAAGATCCGCGAGGAGGAAGCGTTCGGCCCGGTCGCCATCCTGTCGCGTTTCTCGGACTTCGAGGCGGCCCTGGCCGAGGTCAATGATTCAAAATTCGGTCTTCAGGCCGGCATCTTCACACGCGACATCCACAAGGCCATGCGGGCCTGGGACGTGCTTGAGGTCGGCGGTATCCTGATCGGCGACGTGCCCAGCTATCGCGTCGACAACATGCCCTATGGCGGGGTCAAGGATTCCGGTCTTGGTCGCGAAGGCGTGAAATTCGCTATGGAAGACATGACCGAGATCCGCAATCTGGTCATCCGACAGCGGCCGGTGGAGGGCACTGCCGCGCCCGCGCCGCGCCCAGCGACGCCGTTTCCCGCCCCGGCCGTGCCGTCGCCGCCGTCCGGTCGCACCGCCTGATCTGGCCGCAAGGCCTGACGGGATCAGCCTCGGCGCGGGTGCTGGCAGTCTAGCGTCAGCTTGTCTCCGGTTTGGCCCGAATGGCCGGGAGGCGTGCTGGATCCGATCAGTTTCAAGCGCCACCGGTTCTTGGGAGCCGTGATCTGGCAGGCTCTAAGCCGGGAAGGGCAAGGCGCTTTGCGGCCCGACCGTGTCAACCTGTCAGCGCCGAACCGTCTACCAGTGGGCAAGTGCATGGCGGTGCTGTCAGGCTAACGCTAAAAGGGCTCTGCAAAAGTCGGCGTAAGCCGCTGGTGGGGATGACGTTTTATGAAGCCGATCCCGTTCAAACGCCACCGCTTCCCGGCGGATATGATCCGGCAGGCGGTGTGGCCGTACTTCCGCTTCAGCGTCAGCTTCCGCGACGTCTAAGAGTTGATGGCGCAGCGGGGAATCGACGTCACTTACGAGACGGTCCGCTGCTGGACCATCAAGTTTGGCCCGTTGTTCGCCAGGGGCCTGAGGAAACTGAGGTGGCCGCCGACGCCGCGGTGGCACCAGGATGAGGCGGTCTGCCGGATCGGTGGACGCCGAATGTATTTGTGGCGCGCGGTCAATGACGAGGGCGAGGTTCTGGACGTCCTGCTCCAGCGACGACGGGATACAGCGGCTGCAACGAGGCTGCTGAAGCGCATGCTGCACAATCAGCCGGTCAAGCCCGAGAGCATAACGACGGACGGTTTGGCGTCCTACGGCGCCGCGCTCGATCAGCTGCAGCAGAGGCATATTTACCGTCCGGGCCGGCTCCGTGAGAACAATCTGATTGAGAACTCCCACCTCCCGATCCGAAGACGTGAACGGCAGCAGCAGCTGTTCAAATCCCAAGCCTCAGCCCAGAGATTTCTCACCACCCACGCGGCGATCTACAACACCTTCAACATTCAACGCCATCTAATCAGCAGACCCACCCTTCGCCGTTTCCGCGCCGATGCGGCAAGCGCGTGGGTAGTCGCCGTTGCCTAGAATAGGACGGGGGTCGCGGCTAAGCTTACGCCGGGTGGTCGGCGTCCAGATGAGTCTGTGCCGCCTGGCTTCCACAACCGTCCGGAATCACTTCGCGGCCCGACCCTCCACCCCCTGGCGGCGTTTCGGGACGGCCTCCGGGAGCCGACGACAGTGCGCGTGCCGACCCGTTCTGCAGAGCCTCTGACAAGGGAAACCGATGACCCAGACAGCCAGTGACCCGGATCAGACAGATCATGCCGCAGGTGGCGTTTTGGGCGCCCGCATTGGTCTGGGCCTGGGACTGGCTGCCTTTGCCCTGATGCAGGTTCTGGGGCCGCCAGAGGGTCTGGACAACAAGGCCTGGCAGGTCCTGAGCCTGCTGGCCCTGATGATCATCTGGTGGATAAGCGAGGCGATCCCGGTCGCGGCCACGGCCTTGTTGCCCCTGGCGCTCTTGCCGGTGCTGGGAATCGTCAAACCGATCGAGGCCGCCGCCCCCTATGCGGACCCGATCATCTTCCTGTTCATCGGGGGGTTCATGATCGCTGTGGCGATCGAGCGATCGGGGCTCCATCGGCGCATCGCCCTGGGCGTCCTGAGCGTGGTCGGGTCAAGCCCCGCCGCCATCGTCGGCGGCTTCATGCTGGCCACGACGCTGCTGTCGATGTGGATCTCCAATACCGCCACCGCCCTTATGATGACCCCGATTGCGCTTGCGGTCTGCGCCGCAGCAACCGGCCCGGGGCCTGATCAGCGCAAACTCATGGCCGCCTGTGTGCTGGGTGTCGCCTACGGCGCCTCTATCGGCGGTCTCGGCACGCCGGTGGGTTCGCCGACCAACCTGATCGGTCTGAGGTGGCTGGAAGCCAATGGTGTCGGGCTGAGCTTTCCCCAGTGGATGATGATGGGAGTCTCGATCATTCTGGTGATGGTGCCCCTGGCCTGGCTCCTTCTGACTCGGGTCTTCTATCGCCTGCCGCGCCATCTGGCCGATGCCAAAGCCCATGAAGTCATCAAGGCGCAAAACCGCAGTCTTGGGCCGATGCGCAGGGCTGAAGTGCGCGTAATCATCATCTTTCTGGGTGTCGCCCTGGCCTGGATGTTCCGCGAACCCCTGACGAAATTGCCGGGACTGTCCGGGCTGACCGACATGGTGATCGCCATTATCGGGGCCTGCCTGCTGTTCATGGTGCCTGCCGGCAAACCCGAAAGACCCGGCAAGGCCTTGCTGGACTGGGACTCCGCAGAGCGCATCCCCTGGGGGATCGCCATTCTGTTCGGCGGTGGTCTGTCGATGGCCGCAGCCATGGAAGCCACAGGCGTGACGCTTTATATCGGCAGCCAGATTGAGGGGATCGGCGCCCTGCCCCTTGTCGCGATCATCCTCATCATCGTGGCCGCAACCGTGTTTGCGTCCGAGCTCGCGTCGAATGTCGCAACTTTGACTGCGATGTTGCCGGTTCTGTCCGCGATCGTCACAGCAACGGGGGCTGATCCCTTGATCGTGGGCGCATCGGCGACCTTTGCCGCCAGCCTTGGCTTCATGTTGCCCATCGCCACCGCTGCCAATGCCATCGCCTATGCCACCGGTGCGCCTAGGCAGGCCGAGATGCTGCGCATTGGATTCCTGCTGAACGTGTTGGGTATCGTTGCCATTGCCACAGCCGTGGCCCTCATCGGACCACGGCTGATGATGGAGGCGAATTAGAGGATGTGAACCGGCGTCCAAAGCGGGCTTTGACTCAGTTTTGATAGATTTGGCTTGTGGATCGGCGTCCAAAGCGTGACCCTGTCAGCTTTGGACAAGTAACTGATCAAACTCGATTTTCGAGCGCGAGTTATCTTATAATCGGCAACGCTTGGGACCCCACCCGAGACGGTCTTTCTTCAATCTCGCCAATAGCCAACCGGCATGATTATGGTGGCCCACCTTGGACGCCGATTCAAAGAGAAAGACTTGGAAAGTTAGACAATCGCGCGCGTAGCGCATTGATTTAAAACGGGAAATTAGAGCGCATGGCGGACAGGGTGGGATTCGAACCCACGGTAGGCTTTCACCTACGGCGGTTTTCAAGACCGCTGCCTTAAACCACTCGGCCACCTGTCCGTGTCTATCGAGCGGAAGGCCGCATAGCGCGAAAAGGTCGCGTTAACCAAAGCGGAAATGTCTTAAGGCACGTTTTCGTGGTCGGGAGCGAGGCATGGCCGCGAAAACCATCAGGCTGTTAGTTTGCGCGGCGCTGTTGTCGCTGGTCGCGGCCTGCGCCGGCGGGGCGCGGCCCGACGCCGGTCGTCCCCTGATCGTGACCGATTCCGCGCCGATCGTGTCAGGGACCATGCGGGCGTACCAGGTGCGTGGCCGCTGGTATCAACCGGCCGAACAGCCCGGATACGACGAGACCGGCCAGGCATCCTGGTACGGTCAGCAGTTTCATGGGCGACCGACCGCGACGGGTGAGAGGTTCGACATGAACGGCCTGACTGCCGCGCACAAAACCTTGCCTTTGCCAGGTCTGGTCGAGGTCACCAATCTGGCCAACGGACGAAGGCTTGTGCTGCGCGTCAATGATCGCGGTCCGTTCGTCGAGGGGCGGATAATCGATCTGTCGCGTGGCGCAGCGGAGACGCTGGGACTGCTGTCCCAAGGGGTCGGAGAGGTTCGCGTCCGGTATCTGGGCCGCGCGCCCCGGCTGGGCGGCGACGGTTCCCGACAGCATGCCGCCGGGACTTCACCCACGCCCGCGCGGGGCGGCACCGGGCCTTACTGGATTCAGGCGGGTGATTTCGCCGACCGCCGGGCGGCCCGGCGCGTGGCCGAGCAGCTTGGCGATCGCGCCACGGTCGACGTCACGGGCGGCGATGGGCGTTCGCTGTACCGAGTGCTGATCGGTCCCTGGCCCGATCCCAACGCGGCCGAACAGGCGCGGCAGGCGGTCGTCGCGCGCGGATATGCTGGTGCCCTGTTGATATCGGCTCGCTAGACCTTGCGCCCCGATCTCCGGTCGCCATTGTGCGCCGGTGACCCATGGCAGATTCATCACGTTCGAAGGCGGCGAAGGCGCTGGGAAATCGACCCAGGTCGCCCGGCTGGCGGAGCGCCTGCGCGAGCGCGACCTCGACGTCGTCCAGACGCGCGAGCCCGGCGGTTCGCCCGGAGCCGAGGACATCCGCGCCATCGCCCTGAACGGCGAGCCCGGACGCTGGTCGCCGATGACCGAGAGCCTGCTGATGTTCGCCGCGCGCTCCGATCATCTGGAGCGCACCATCCGCCCTGCGCTTGAAGCCGGTCGCTGGGTGGTGTGCGACCGTTTCGCCGATTCAAGCCGCGCCTATCAGGGGGCGGGCGGCGGCGCGCCTTCGACCTTTATCGAATCACTGGACGCCGCGATCGTCGGTGCCACCCAGCCCGACTTGACATTGATCTTTGACCTGCCGGTCGAGGTGGGGCTTGATCGTGCGTTCGGGCGGGGACTGTTCGAGACGCGGTTCGAATCCAAAGGCATCGCCTTCCATGAGCGGCTGCGACAGGGCTTTCTGGAAATCGCGCGCGTTCACGCCGATCGCTGCGTGATCATCGACGCCGTCGGCGATCAGGACGCTGTGGCCGCACGGGTCTGGGCCGCCGTCGAGGACCGGTTGCCGTGAGCGGGCATCCGCGCGATCGTTTCGATATGGTCCCGGACGCCGCGGCCGAGCTGGCCTTCCTCGAAGCCTTGGACAAAGGACGGCTGCACCACGCTTGGCTACTGTGCGGGGTGGAGGGCTCGGGCAAGGCGACGTTCGCCTATCGCGCGGCGCGACGGCTGCTGGGCGCGACGGCCGATCTGACGCGGGGGCCGCTGGGCACGCGGCCGGACGATCCCGTCGCGCGTCTGGTCACGGCCCAGTCCCATCCCGATCTGCTGATCCTCGAGAGGGCGGTTGAAGGCGGCAAGATCAAGAAGTCGATCTCAGTCGATCAGGCCCGTGACCTGCCGGAGTTCTTCTCCAAGAGTCCGTCGCAGGCCCACTATCGCGTCGCCATCATCGACGCGGCGGACGACCTTAACCTGAATGCGGCCAATGCCTTGCTGAAGGTGCTCGAGGAACCGCCGGAGCGGAGCATGCTGTTTCTTGTGACCCACGCGCCGGGACGGCTGCTGGCCACCATTCGCTCGCGGTGCCGGCGTCTGGCCTTCCCGGTCTGGCCGCTGCATGCGCTGGAGGACCTGGTCAGGAACCAGACGGGCGTCTCCTCGGCTGAAGCATCCCGGATTGCCGGCATGGCGGGCGGGTCGCCGGGACAGGCGCTGGCGCTGGCTTCGGGTGCGACACTGGAAGCGGATCAATTGGCGCAGGCCTGGGTCGCCGCCGCGTCGGTCGATCGCGCCGAGGCCATGGCGGTCGCGGACGGGTTTCGTGGCGTTGAGGGGCAGGAGCGGTTTGAAATGCTGATGGGCCGGCTCGGCGCGGCCGTAAAGGTGCGGGCGCTGGAGGAGGGGGCGTCCGGCGCGCGGTGGGCGGAACTGTGGTCCAGGCTGGTCGAAATGCCCGAGCGGGCGGCGGCCATCAATATGGACCGGGGCGACGTGCTTGCGGGCGCTTTGGCCGACCTCCAGCGGGTCAAGGCGGCCGGTTGATGCTGATCGACAGCCACGTCAATCTGCACGCGCCCCAGTTCGACGAGGATCGCGATGCGGTCATCGCCCGGGCGCGCGAGGCCGGAGTCGGCCTGATGGTCGAGATCTCGGACAAGCTGTCGACCTTCGAGGCGACGCATGCGCTGGCGATGGCGCATGACGACATCTGGTGCACGGTCGGGGCGCATCCGCACGAGGCCAGGGACCACACCGGGCTGACGGCGGATCAGCTCGTCGAACTGGCGGGGCGCGATCGGGTGGTCGGCATCGGCGAATGCGGCCTGGATTTCCACTATGACCTGAGCCCGCGCGACATCCAGGCGGATGTGTTCCGGCGGCACATCGAGGCCGCGCGGCGGACCGGCCTGCCGCTGGTGGTGCACACGCGCGAGGCGGACGCGGTCATGGCGGACATCCTGACGGAAGAGCAGGCGAAGGGGCCGTTCCGCTTCCTGATGCACTGCTACACCAGCGGACCCGAGCTGGCGGCGCGAGCGGCGGAACTAGGGGCGTGGTTCTCGGTCTCCGGGATCGCGACCTTCAAGGCGGCCGGGGACGTGCGCCAGGCCGTCCGCGCCATGCCGCCGGACCGCATCATCGTCGAAACCGATTGCCCCTATCTGGCGCCCGTGCCCTATCGGGGGCGTCGGAACGAGCCCGCCTACGTCGGCCATGTGCTGGATGCGCTGGCGGACATAAGGGGCTGGACCCGCGAGGAGGCCGAAGCGCGCACGACAGATGCCTTTTTCCGCCTGTTCGACCGCATTCCAAGGCCGCCAGAGACCGAGAGCGCCGCATGAGCGGGCCTGGCGAGCTGGAGGTCGTGATTCTCGGCTGCGGCTCGTCCGGCGGCGTGCCGCGCGGCGACGGGGACTGGGGCGATTGCGATCCGGCCGAGCCCAAGAACCGGCGCACGCGCTGCTCGGCCCTGTTCCGCCGGCATGGCCCGGACGGCGTCACCAGCGTGCTGATCGACACCTCGCCCGACCTGCGCGCCCAGATGCTGGCGGCTGAGGTTCGCCACCTCGATGCCGTGCTCTACACCCACGACCACGCAGACCAGACCCACGGCATCGATGACCTGCGGACCTTCGCCATGCGGAACCGACGAAGGATTCCGGCCTGGATGGACGCGGCGACGCGGACGGCTTTGACGGGACGGTTCGGCTACATCTTCGATAGCGTCGAGGGCTATCCGGCCATCCTGGACCCCCTGCCCATTCCGCCGCATGGCCTCCCCTGGTCGATTGGCGGTGCTGGAGGCGACCTACCGGTCGTGACATTCGATCAGGCGCACGGCCCGATCCGGTCGGTGGGGTATCGCATCGGGCCGGTGGCTTATTCAAGCGATGTGTCCGACCTGGATGAAACGGCGATAGAAGCGGTGCGGGGCTGCGCGCTCTGGATCGTGGACGCCCTGCGCTGGACGCCTCATCCCACGCACGCCCACGTCGAGAAGACGCTGGACTGGATCGCGCGGTCAGGGGTCGAGCGCGCGGTGCTGACCAACCTGCATATCGATCTCGATTACAACGCCTTGTCGGTAGTCGTTCCCGCGAACGTCGAGGTCGCGTTCGATGGGTGGCGCACCCGGCTCTAGCCGAGTAAACGCGCCGCCTGGGGCGCGAAATAGCTGAGGACGCCCGCACAGCCCGCGCGCTTAAACGCATGCAGGCTTTCGAGGATCGCGCGATCCTCGTCCAGCCAGCCGTTGGCGATCGAGGCCCTCATCATCGCAAATTCGCCGGACACCTGGTAAGCGAATGTGGGGACCCCGAAGGTCGCTCTAACCCTCTGAACGATATCAAGATACAGAATTCCGGGCTTGACCATGACGGCGTCGGCGCCCTCGGCGATGTCCATGGCCACCTCACGAAGGGCCTCGTCGGAGTTTGCGTAGTCCATCTGATAGGTTTTCTTGTCGCCGGTAAGCTGTTTCGCCGAACCGACCGCGTCGCGGTAGGGGCCGTAGAAGGCCGAGGCGTATTTGGCGGCGTAGGACAGGATCAGGGTGTCGTGAAAGCCGTTGGCCTCGAGCGCCTCGCGGATGGCCTGTACCCGCCCGTCCATCATGTCCGACGGGCCGACGATGTCGGCACCGGCGTGGGCCTGGATGAAGGCCTGTTCCGCGAGGCGTTCCAGGCTGGCGTCGTTGACGATCCGCCCGCCTTCCATCACCCCGTCATGGCCGTGGTCGGTGTAGCAGTCCAGCGCCACGTCGGTCATGACGCCGATCTCGGGGGCCGCGTCCTTGATGGCCTTGATGCAGGCGGGGATCAGGCCGTCGGGATCGGTCGCGCCGGTGCCGACGCCGTCCTTGATCGCGCCGTCGACATTGGGGAACAGGGCCACGACCGGGATGCCGAGGTCGCGGGCCTCGACGGCGGCCTTGGCCGCTTCCCTCGGCGACAGGCGGAAGACGCCGGGCATGGAGGCGATGGGCTGGCGGTCGTCGGCGCCGTCGTGAACGATCAGGGGCCAGATCAGGTCGGCTGGCGTCAGCGTCGTCTCGGCCACCAGCCGGCGCACCCAGGGCGACGACCGAAGGCGGCGCGGGCGGGCATAGGGGAAGGAGGCGGGGGCGAACGTCTGGGTCATGGGTGGGTGCTTATCCCACCCCCTCGCTTTCGTCATCCTCCGGCTCGCGAAGCGGCGCAGACCGGGAGATGACGAAGGCAAGGGGATGGTGACGCCATTCGTTGGTCCCGATAGAACCTCGCAAAGACTCAGGAAAAACCCCATGGACTTCGCTCTCACCGACGATCAGCGCGCCATTCAGGACGCGGCCCGCCAGTTCGCCGAGGCCGAACTGGCCCCGTACAGCGCCGAATGGGACGAGACCAAGCATTTCCCCGTCGACGTGATGAAGCACGCCGCCCAGATGGGCTTCTGCGGCATCTACACCGGCGAGGAACACGGCGGCATGGCGCTGGGCCGGGTCGAGGCCGCGTTGATCTTCGAGGAGTTGTCGCGCGGCGACGTGTCCACGGCCGCCTTCATCTCGATCCACAACATGGCGACGTGGATGATCGACAAATTCGGCTCGGACGACCTGCGTGTCCGCTATGTGCCGCGGCTGACGACGATGGAGCTGATCGCCAGCTATTGCCTGACCGAGCCGGGCTCGGGCTCCGACGCGGCAGCCATGCGCACGGCGGCTGTTCGCGATGGCGACCATTGGGTCCTCAACGGCTCGAAGGCGTTCATATCGGGGGCCGGCACGTCGGACGTCTATGTCGTCATGGCGCGGACGGGGGAGGCGGGACCCAAGGGCATCAGCGCCTTTGTGGTCGACAAGGACGCGCCGGGGCTGAGCTTCGGTGCTCAGGAAAAGAAGATGGGCTGGAACAGCCAGCCCACGGCCATGGTCGCCTTCGACGAATGTCGCATCCCGGCGGCGAACCTGCTGGGCAAGGCGGGCGAAGGTTTCCGCTATGCGATGATGGGACTGGACGGCGGACGACTGAACATCGCCGCCTGTTCGCTTGGCGGCGCGCGTCTGGCGCTGGAGGCCGCCCTCGCCTACGTCGCCAGCCGCAAGCAGTTCGGCAAGGCCCTGGCCGAGTTCCAGAATACCCAATTCAAGCTGGCAGACATGGCGACCCAGCTGGAGGCAGCGCGGCTGATGGTGCTGCGCGGGGCCTGGGCCATCGACACCAACCATCCCGAGAAGACCAAATGGTGCGCCATGGCCAAGCGACTGGCCACGGACGCCTGCTTCGAGATTGCCGACGAGGCGCTGCAACTGCACGGCGGCTATGGTTATCTGAAGGACTATCCGCTGGAGCGGATCGTGCGCGACCTGCGGGTGCACCGCATCCTGGAAGGCACCAATGAGATCATGCGGGTGATCACGGCGCGGGAGATGTTGAGGCAGTAGGAGAGGTGATGTCTTTCCAGTGACGTGCGAACGTCTCTTTCGGAGGACCATGCATATGAAACTGCTCGCAGTGCTCGTTGCCCTGACGACCCTTTCCGGCGCGCCGGCCTCGGCCCAGGACGAGCCCCAGGTCGAAGAGATCGTCGTCACCGGATCCCGCGCCATCGAGTGGGACCCGGACGAGGTTCCCGCGATCCAGCTTGAGCGTCGCGCCGACAATCTGGTGGTGGCCGTGCGGGTGGTGAACGACACCCGCGACGCGCCGGGCCGACGCAACGAAATCACACAGACCTTGCGCGCCATGGCTCGGGCTGCGGCCGGACGTGCCGACATCGATCTGTCCGTCGAGGACGATGGCACGCTGGTTCCGCTGAACGAAGACATGATTGCGACCTTGACGCTGGGCGTTGATGCCGGTCGAAGCGACACCAGCGTCGCCAGCCTCATCGTCAAGACGCCGATCCGTCCCGGTGACACCCTGGACTCAGCGTCCGAGCGGATCGAGGCGTTTGTGAAAGGAATCAATTCCGTCGGTCGCTCGGAGGCGGATGTCGGCGGCGACTGGCAACTGACGGTGATCGATCCGGCCCAGTACCGCGCCCCGATCCTCGCCGCGATCGCGGCGGACGCCTGCTCGACCGCCGCAGCCTTTGGCGAAGGCTATGCGATCGAGGTCGAGGGGATGTCGAACCGGGTCACGTGGCGCCAGTCGGGGCCGCTCGATCTGGCCCTGTTCATCCCCTATGAAATGTCGGTGACGCCGAAGCCCTGACCTGCTACCCTGACCACAAATATGGTCAGGAGTTGATGATGCGAACGGTGGGGGTTCTCGAAGCCAAGACCAACCTGTCGGCGCTCATTGACGAGGTGGAGACGTCAGGAGAGATCATCGTCATCACCCGCCATGGCAAGGCGGTGGCCCGGCTCGCGCCCGAACCTTCTGCGCGCCTTCACGGTGCTTCGAGCGTGGCCGAACGCGCCCGCGCCTTTCGCGAGAAGCAGGCGCCGGACCCGGAATGGGCCTCTCTGTCGTGGGAAGAGCTGAAGGCGATCGCGCGCGATGAAGCTGATCGTTGATGCGTCGGCGGCAGCCTCTTGGTTGTTGGCGTCACAGGAGACGCCGCTCGCGCTGGACCTGCTGGACCGGCTTGGTGCCTTCGAGCCGATCGCGCCTCAGGTCTTCCAGTGGGAGGTTGGCAATCTTCTCGTCCGTCAGACCCGACGGGAGCCAGGCTTCGAGCTGCGTGAGGCCTTCGCTGTCCTCGACAGCTTCAACATCTCGCTCGCCCCGCCGGCGGGGAAAGACGAGATTCGCTCTCTGGCCTCGGTCGCGGCGTCGCGCGGTCTCAGCTTGTTCGACGCCGGCTATCTGTGGCTGGCCATGAAGATCGGCGGTGCCGTCGCCTCCCGAGACGGCGGCCTGCTGGACGCTGCGATCAATGCCGGTCTTCCCGTGTTCGATCTTCGCGACTAAGCGGTGCCCCATGATCGCCGATTCCGAAGTCCTGACGCGCGTCAAATCTGGCGTGGGCCGCATCACCCTGAATCGGCCCAAGGCGCTGCACGCGCTGAACCACGCCATGTGCGACTCCATGATAAAGGCTTTGCTGGCGTGGCGAGCCGATGACGCGGTGAAGTCCGTGCTGATCGACCACTCCGGCGAGCGCGGCTTCTGCGCTGGCGGCGACATCCGCATGATCGCCGAAAGCGGGGCGGGGGATGCGTCGGAGGCTAAGGCCTTCTTCGACATTGAGTACAAGCTGAACCACCTGTTGTTCGAATACCCCAAGCCGGTGACGGCCATCGTCGACGGCATCGTCATGGGTGGGGGCGTCGGCATCAGCGAGCCGGCCGAAGTTCGCATCGCGACGGAGCGGACGACCTACGCCATGCCCGAGACCGGCATCGGCCTGTTCCCCGACGTCGGCGGAGGCTGGTTCCTGTCGCGCATGCCGGGCGAGACGGGGACCTGGCTGGCGCTGACGGGCGCGCGGCTGAAGGCAGCGGACACCGTATTCCTGGGCATCCACAGCCACTATCTGCCTAGCGACAAGCTGGAGGCTTTCCGCGCCATTCTGGCGGTGGACCCGGCCCATCCGGCCGACGTCGCCGACGGTCTCGGGGACGATCCGGGCGAGGCACCTGTGGAGGTCCATGTCGAGGCGATAGACCGGCTGTTCGCCTTTGACACGATTGAGGCGATCGTTGTTGCGCTGGAGGCGGAAGGGTCCGACTGGGCGCTGGCGCAACTGGCGACGCTGAATACCAAGTCGCCGCAATCACTGAAGGTGACGCTGAGACAGCTGAGGACCGGACGGACGCTCGACAGCTTCGCCCAGAACATGGCGATGGAATATGCGTTGGGCGGCCGGGTGGTGCGGACGCACGACTTCCAAGAAGGCGTGCGCGCGGTGATCGTCGACAAGGACAATGCGCCGAAATGGTCGCCGGCTGATCTGGCGGGCGTGGACGAAACCACTCTTGAGGTCCTGTTCGCGCCCTTGCCCGCCGCCGAAGCCTGGACGCCACTGGCCTGAGGCCTTGCATCCAGGTCAATCCGCGCGGTCTGCATGCCCGACGACGACCATTCGTTGAGCGTCTTGACGAGAGCATCCGGGGCCGAAGCGACCGGTTCGTCTATCGGTTCCAAAAGCCGCGCTGACGAAAACGGCGCGGCGGCGCTGGCGAGCGGGCGAGGGACCGGCTAACCGTCTCCGAAAACAAGGGAGACGTCGTGATGACCCACCGGATCGCCTTCATCGGCCTCGGCAACATGGGCGGCGGCATGGCCGCCAATCAGGCGAAGGCCGGTCACCGGGTCGCTGCCTTCGACCTGTCGCAGGCGGCGCTGGACCGCGCCGCCGCCGCCGGCTGTACGCCGGTCGGTTCGGTCGTCGAGGCGGTTAAGGAGGCGGACGTGATCATCACCATGCTCCCCGCCGGTCCGCACGTGCGATCCGTCTATTCGGAACAGATCATCGGCGCGGCGCCGACCTCGGCCCTGCTGCTGGACTGTTCGACCATCGACGTCGAAACGGCGCGCAAGGTCGCGGCGCTGGCCAAGGATGCGGGCTACGCTTTCGCCGACGCACCAGTGTCGGGCGGGACGATGGCGGCGGACGCCGGAACCCTGGCGTTCATGATCGGCTGCGACGAGCCGGACTTCGCCCGCATCGAGACGGCGCTGGAGCCGATGAGCCGCGCCACCTTCCGCGCCGGCGACCATGGTGCGGGGCAGGCGGCCAAGATCTGCAACAACATGATCCTGGGCATCACCATGCTGGGGACGTGCGAGGCCATCGCCCTGGCCGAGAAGTTGGGTCTGGATCCGGTGAAGATGTTCGACATCGTCGCCAAGTCGTCGGGCCAGAGCTGGTCGGTGACCACCTACTATCCGTGGCCCGGTCCGGTGCCGACAGCGCCGTCCAACCGCAATTATGACGGCGGGTTCTCTTCCGCCATGATGTTGAAGGACCTGAAACTGGCTCAGGACGCGGCGGCCAAGTCGGGGGCCAGCACGCCTCTTGGGGCACAGACCGAAGCGCTGTTCCAGATGTTCAACGGCCTCGGTTACGGCGGCCGCGACTTTTCGGCCATCCTGCAGATGCTGCGCGGGCAACTGGACGAATTGCCGAAGGATTGAACCAACTCAAGGTGGCGCACGATCCGTTGCGGGAGACTGGCATATGGGCACGATCGAAACTGAGAACCGTTATCAATTAGAAGGTTGCGACGATTTAGCGGCCAGCCTCGATAGACTTTTGCGGCCTCCGGGCGCAATTACACCGCGATCCGAAGAGGCCGCGCGAGAGACAGGGTTGTTTGACTACAAGGCTGCATTCGAGACCGCCGTGGAGCAGGTCAAGGGAGAGGGGCGCTATCGCGTCTTCGCCGACCTAAAGCGCGTGCGCGGTGAATTCCCCAAGGCCATTCGCCGCCGGGAAGACGGCACGTCCCAGGACGTGATCGTCTGGTGCTCAAATGACTATCTCGGCATGGGCCAGCATCCGGCCGTGCTGGAGGCCATGCAGGCCGAGATCGACGCCGTGGGCGCGGGTGCCGGCGGCACCCGCAACATCTCGGGCACGACGCGTTCGGCTGTCGACCTGGAAGCCGAACTGGCCAGCTGGCACCAGAAGGAAGCGGCGCTGCTGTTCACCTCGGGCTATGTCGCCAATGAGGCGACGCTGACGACGTTGCAGCGAATCCTGCCCGGCCTGATCATCTTTTCCGACTCGCTGAACCACGCCTCGATGATCGCCGGCATCCGCAACGGCGGCTGCGAGCGACACATCTACGCCCACAACGATCTCGAACATCTCGCGGCCCTGATCAAGGACGCGCCGATAGACGCGCCCAAGCTGATCGCCTTCGAGAGTGTCTATTCGATGGACGGCGACATCGCCGACCTGGCCGGCACCATCGCCCTGGCGCGGAAATACGGCGCGATGACCTATCTCGACGAGGTCCATGCGGTCGGCCTTTACGGTGTGACCGGCGCGGGCGTGGCCGAGCGCGACGGCGTGCTGGACGGGATCGACATCGTCGAATGCACCCTGGGCAAGGCCATCGGGGTGATGGGTGGATATATCGCCGCCGACGCCGTGATCATCGACGCCGTGCGCAGCTGGGCGGCCGGTTTCATCTTCACCACCAGCCTGCCGCCGGCCCTGACCGCAGGCGCCTTGGCCTCGGTGCGCTATCTGAAGGCCCATCCGGAATTGCGCGAGGCCCATCAGGAACGTGCCGCCACCCTGAAGGCCCGGTTCGCCGCCGCCGGCATCCCGGTGATGGACTCCGTCAGCCACATCGTCCCGGTGTTCGTGGGCGATCCCGTGCACGCCAAAATGATCTCGGACATGCTGCTGGAAGACCACGGCGTCTATGTCCAGCCGATCAACTATCCGACCGTGCCCAAAGGTACGGAGCGGCTGCGATTCACCCCGTCACCGAACCACACCGATGCCATGATGGATGATCTGGTCAAGGCGATGGACCGACTATGGACTCACTGCAACGTGGCGCGTCTCCCTGCCGTCGCCTGACGACAATTTCGGCGAAGTGATCGTCGAACTGACGCGCAACGGGCCTTACCTGAAATGCTCGGTCATCCATGTCGCCACTGGCATCGAAGCCTCGGCGATCGGCCCGGCGTCGGAGCCCAAGGGCTTGGAGCGGATCGCGATCGCCAAGCTCAAACGGGCGTTGGCGACGCAGTGACCCACCACATGTTGTGGTCGGGTAGGGAGGGGGCTAAATGAAGCGCCGCCATTTCGAGGACCTGACGTGACCGCCTTTATCCATGACGCCTATTTCTCGAAGACCCTCGCCGAGGCCGATCCCGACGTCTTCGGTGCCATTCAGGGCGAGCTGGCGCGGCAACAGGAACAGATCGAACTAATCGCCTCCGAGAATATCGTCTCAAAGGCGGTATTGGAGGCGCAAGGCTCGGTGCTGACCAACAAATACGCCGAGGGCTATCCTGGCCGCCGCTATTATGGCGGCTGCGAATATGTCGATGTGACCGAGAACCTCGCCCGGGAGCGCGCCAAGGCGTTGTTCGGCTGCGCCTTCGCCAACGTCCAGCCCCACTCGGGGGCCCAGGCTAACCAGGCGGTTTTCCAGGCCCTGCTGACGCCCGGCGACACCTTCCTGGGCATGGATCTGGCCGCCGGCGGCCATCTGACGCACGGCTCGCCCGCCAACCAGTCGGGTAAGTGGTTCCGGCCGGTGACCTATACGGTGCGCCAGGACGATCACCTGATCGACTATGACAATGTGGCCGAGATGGCCCAGCGCGAGAAGCCCAAGCTGATCATCGCCGGGGCGTCCGCCTACAGCCGCCACATCGACTTCAAGCGGTTCCGCGAGATCGCCGACAGTGTGGGGGCGTATCTGATGGTCGACATGGCCCATTATTCAGGCCTGATCGCCGGCGGCGTCTATCCCGATCCTCTGCCGCACGCGCACATCGTCACCACCACGACGCACAAGACCCTGCGCGGGCCGCGCGGCGGCATGGTGCTGTCGAACGACCTGGAGATCGGCAAGAAGATTAATTCGGCGGTCTTCCCGGGTCTGCAGGGCGGGCCGCTTGAGCATGTCATCGCCGCCAAGGCCGTGGCCTTCGCCGAGGCGCTCAAGCCAGAGTTCAAACTGTATGCGCGACAGGTGGTGACCAATGCGCAGGCTCTGGCCGCCGTGCTGATCGAGCGGGGCGCGGCGATCGTATCGGGCGGCACCGACAGCCATCTGGCGTTGGTCGACCTGCGGCCCAAGGGTGTGACCGGCAAGGCCACCCAGGCGGCGCTGGAACACGCCCTGATGACCTGCAACAAGAACGGAGTGCCGTTCGACACGGCCCCCTTCACCATCACCTCGGGCGTCCGGCTGGGCACCCCGGCGGGAACGACGCGCGGCTTCGGCGTTGGGGAATTCCAGCAGGTAGGTCACTGGATCGCCGACGTCATCGACTCGATGAACGGCACAGACGAAGCCGACCCGGCGGTCATTCAGCGCGTGGCAGGCGAGGTACGCGCGTTGACGCTTCGCTTCCCCATTTACGGATAAGCCGCTGATGAAGTGCCCTTTCTGCGGAAATCAGGACACCCAGGTGAAGGATAGTCGCCCGTCGGACGACGGCGCGGCCATCCGCCGCCGCCGGTCCTGTCCGCAATGCAGCGGGCGTTTCACCACCTTCGAGCGGGTGCAACTGCGCGAGCTGATGATCCTCAAGCGCAACGGCCGCCGCACGCCGTTCGACCGCGACAAGCTGGAACGGTCGCTGAACGTGGCCCTGCGCAAGCGACCGGTTCAGCCGGAACAGGTCGAGCAGTTGGTCAGCCGCATCACCCGCCAGCTCGAAAGCCTGGGCGAGACGGAAATCCCGTCCTCGACCGTCGGCGACTTCATCATGAAGGCGCTGAAGGGCGTCGATGAGGTCGCATATGTCCGCTACGCCTCGGTCTACAAGGACTTCCGACACACCGGCGATTTCGCCCGATTCCTCGGCGACGAGGGTCTGGACGAAAGCTGATGCGCCTCGGAACCCAAGGGATGGACGTCACCCTGAAGCTGGCGACGTCGCTGGACGGCCGTATCGCGACCGCCGCAGGGGAAAGCCAGTGGATCACCGGGGAGGCGGCGAGAATGGAGGGCCATCGCCTGCGCGCCGCCCACGACGCCATCCTGGTGGGTGTCGAAACTATTCTGGCGGACAACCCGGAGTTGACCGCGCGCTTGCCGGGTCGTCCGGTGGGCCAGCCGCTGCGGGTTGTCCTCGACAGCTGCCTGCGTACCCCGCCCACCGCGAAGGTCACCACCGGCGACAGCCTCATACTGACCGTCGCCGAACCCGCACCGATCGGAGCGGCCGTCGTTGTGCGTGTCGAGTCTGATCATGGTCGCCCGTCAGTCAGCGCCTGCCTCACCGCGTTGCGGCGACGGGGCGTGTCGTCGGTGCTCATTGAGGGCGGCGGCCAGGTCGCGGCCAGCTTCCTGCGCGCCGGACTGGTCGATAGGCTGGAGTGGTTCCGGGCACCGATCCTGCTGGGGGACGAGGGCCGGCCTTGCGTGGCCGCCCTGGCTCTGGCGCGACTTTCCGACGCCCTGCGTTTCCGACGCCTTGCGGTCGAGCCTTGCGGTGATGACCTGTGGGAGCGGTACGAGAGGCTTCCATGAGTTCGCGCGCAACCTTGCCCGAAAACCGGCACCCACTTTCCGGGATCGCGCGCTGATGTTCACAGGGATCGTCACAGACATCGGCCGTGTCCGTTCGGTCAGGCAGACCGAGCGAGATCGCCGCTATGAGATCGAGACCGCGTGGAACACGGCGGCCATTGATCTGGGGGCGTCGATCAGCCACGCGGGATGCTGCCTGACGGTGATTGAGAAGGGGCCGGGCTGGTTCGCGGTCGAGGTGTCGGGCGAGACCCTTTCGAAGACCAACCTCGGCGACTGGACCAAAGGCCATCAGGTCAATCTGGAGCGTGCGGCGAAGCTGGGCGACGAGATGGGCGGCCATGTCGTCTCCGGCCATGTCGACGGACAAGGCCGGGTCGTATCGGTCACGCCGGAGGGCGGGTCGTACCGCATTGACATCGAGGCCCCGGCACCGCTGCACCGATATATCGCCTCCAAGGGCTCGATCACGGTCGACGGGGTGTCGCTGACGGTCAACGTCGTCGAGGGTCGGACGTTTGGCCTGAACATCATTCCGCACACCTGGGAGGCCACGACGCTGGGTGCGCTGAAAGCCGGCGACGCGGTGAATTTGGAGATCGACATGCTGGCGCGATACCTCGCGCGGTGGCAGGAGACGGCATGATGCAACTGGCCGCGAACATGAACGACAGCCCGATCAGCCCCATCGAGGACATTCTCGAGGACGCCCGCAACGGCAAGCCCTACATCCTGGTTGACGCCGAGGACCGGGAGAACGAAGGCGACATTATCATTGCAGCCCAGTTCGCCACGCCGGACCAGATTAATTTCATGGCTCGCCACGCGCGTGGCCTGATCTGTCTGGCCATCACCGGCGAACGCGCCCGCCAGCTGCGCCTGCCGCCGATGGCCGCCGAAAACCGGACCAGCATGGGCACGGCCTTCACCGTCTCGATCGAGGCGAGGGACGGGGTTACCACGGGCATCAGCGCCGCCGACCGGGCGCGCACCGTCCAGGTGGCGTCCGATCCGACCAAGGGTGCCGACGACATCGTCTCGCCGGGTCACGTCTTCCCGCTGGTCGCCCGCGACGGCGGCGTACTGGTCCGCACCGGCCACACCGAGGCGGCGGTCGACATCTCGCGCATGGCCGGGCTGACACCCGCAGGCGTGATCTGCGAGATTATGAACGACGACGGCTCGATGGCGCGGATGCCCGATCTGGTCGCCTTCTCCCAGCTGCACGGACTGAAGATTGGCACCATCGCCGACTTGATCGCCTATCGCCGCCGCACCGAACGCTATGTCGAGCGGGTCATGGACACACCTTTCGAGAGCGTCCACGGCGGACCGTTCCGCCTGATGCTTTATCGCAACGTGATTGAGGGGCACGAACACGTCGCCCTGGTCCACGGCAAGATCGAGCCCGGCAAGCCGACGTTGGTGCGGATGCACCAGGTCGATTTCGCCGCCGACCTGCTGGGTCACGTCGAAGCGCGCCAGAACTATGTGCCGCAAGCCCTGAAGGCGATCAGCGACCACGCGGGCGCGGGCGTGACGGTGTTTCTGCGCGATCCCGACCTGCACGGTCTGGCTGAACGACTGGCCGGCGTCGGGAAGCCGATGGCGATCGACCGGTCGCTGCGCAACTATGGCGTCGGCGCGCAGATACTGCTGGATCTGGGGGTTCGCGACATGATCGTGCTGAGCTCCACCCGCCCCAATCCCACCGCGCTGGAAGGCTACGGACTGCGCATCGTCGGCTGGCGCGACATGGACGGAGAAGACCAATCGTAAGTGACCCGGTCCGCGTTCTTATCGTTGAGGCGCGATTCTATGACGATCTGGCCGACGCCCTGCTGGAAGGGGCCAAGGACGCCTTGAGCGCGCGAGACGTGGAGTTCGATGTCGTCTCGGTCCCTGGCGCTCTGGAAATTCCTACGACGATCGCTCTGGCGGTCGAAGCCGGCCGCTATCCGACGGCACCCCGCTACGACGGCTTCGTGGCGCTCGGCTGCGTCATCCGGGGCGAGACCTACCATTTCGAAATCGTGTCGGATCAGTCGGCGGCGGGAATCCGCAACCTCGGACTGAACGGCGTCGTGGTCGGCAACGGCATCCTGACGACCGAGGACGAGGACCAGGCCTGGGCCCGGGCGCGCCTCAGCGAAGGCGACAAGGGCGGAGGCGCTGCTCGCGCCTGTCTGGACCTCATTGCGCTGCGCAAGCGGCTACGCGTAGGACTGGGCGCGTGACCGAACCCGCCAGCCTCAAGTCCGTGCTCGAGCAACTCGCCGAGGCCGAAAAACGCAATCTTGCTGAGGTTGGGGCCGAGCCGCAGCTGACCAGCCGGCAGCGGCGGGCCCGCACCGTCGCGCGTCTGGCCGCCGTCCAGGCCCTGTACCAGATGGAGTTGGCCGGCGAAGGCGTTGACACCGTCATCGCTGAATTCTCGAACCACCGCTTCGACGCCGATATCGAGGGGGAGGCGCTGGCCGAGGCCGATGAAGCCTATTTCGCCGAGATCGTGCGGGGCGTTGTAGGCGGTCAGCGCGATATCGACGCTGCGGTGAAGGCCCGCCTGGCGTCGAACTGGCGGATGGAGCGGCTGGACTCGACCCTGCGGGCCCTGTTGCGGGCCGGGGCGTGGGAGCTGCGCGAGCGGCAAGATGTGCCGCGCGAGATCGTGCTCGACGAGTATGTCGAGCTGGCCAAGGCCTTCTTTGACGACGCCGAGGCCAAATTCGTCAACGCCGCCCTGGACGGAGTCGCCAGGGACGCCCGCCCGAAATCCTGAGGGTCACCAGATGCCCGCGGTCGATGTCGCCGGCGAGTTCGAGACCATCCGTCGCCTATTCGCGCCGCTGGCTCACCCGGAGTGGGGCCGGGGACTGCTCGACGACGTGGGGGTCGTGCCGTCGCGTCCCGGACTTGATCTCGTCTTGACCAAGGACGCCATCGTCGAAGGCGTCCATTTTCTGCCGACGGATCCCCTCGACACGGTGGCTCGCAAGCTGATGCGGGTGAATCTGTCCGACATGGCGGCCAAGGGGGCCGAGCCGTTTGGCTATTTGCTGGCTTGCCATTGGTCGAAACGCTGCGGCTGGCCTGAGCGGATGACGTTCTGCGACGGACTGAGAGCGGATCAAAAGACTTTCGGCGTCGCCCTGGTGGGCGGTGACACGGTCGTCACGCCCGGACCCGCCAGTTTTTCGATGACCTTGCTGGGCTGGACGCCGAAAGGACGGACCGTGAGCCGGTCCGGCGCGAGTGCCGGCGATCTGGTGTTCGTAACGGGCGCGATTGGCGACGGATGGCTGGGCCTTCAGGGCGCGCAGGGCAAGCTGCGCCTGGAGCCGGAGCGCGTCGCCGCCCTGGTCGATCAGTACAGGACGCCGGAGCCACGGCTGGAGTTCGCGATGCCGATCCGCGACATGGCGACCGCCTCCATCGACGTCTCCGACGGGCTGATCGCGGACCTGGGGCATCTGGCGGACGCAAGCCGGGTCCGCATCGAGATCGATCTTGAGGTCGTGCCGCGCTCCGCCGCCGGTCAGGCCTGGTTCGATGGTCGCGTGGATGAACAGGCCGCTTTGGAGAATCTGGTTACGGGCGGCGACGACTATGAGATCGTCTTCACCGCCAGCCCCAAGGACGAGGTCGCGCTGCGACGTGAGGCTGAGCGCAGGCATCTGCGGCTGACCCGTATCGGAAAGGTCGTGGGTGGATCGGGCATCGTCGCGCGGTTCGCGGGCCAGCCCGTCGATTTCCGACGTCCCGGCTTCACGCACGGCTGACAACGAAATCTCAAGACGACGTGGGCATTGTGGTCAAATGCTTCGCCGTGACCTCATCGCCGCCTCCGCCGTCCTGCCCGTCGTCGTCGCCACGACCGCGTCGGCCGAGGACAAGCCCGCTCCGGGCGCGGCGCTGTCGATCGCGGGCGTCGGCCTGCCGATCATCAGCGGTGGACGCATCCGCAACTACGTCTTCATTTCCCTGCGCCTGCACCTCGGCGGGTCGGCGACGCCCGAATCGATGCGGCCCAAGGAAGCCTTCTTCCGCGACGCCCTGGTGCGTGCCGCACATCGGACGCCCTTCGTCGTTCCTGACGACTGGACAGTGATCGACGCGGCCGCGGTGTCCGCCAGCCTGATGCGCGCGGCCGTTCCCATCGCCGGACGTGGCACAGTCACGCGCGTCGAAATCGTCAGTCAGGCGCCGCGTACCCGGTCCACCACGCGGCGCGGCTGAATTCGGTTCACCAACCTTGTTGCGTCGGCCCGGCGCATTTGGCACGTTCCCGCCGCAATACCCCAAGGACGCAGACTCGCGTCCGGTGCGCACGGGGGGACCGGAAGGCGGATAGAGGCAAAAATGCCCACCGCGCCAAGGGTCCGGGCGCCTCTAGAAACTCAGGGTTTGGAATCGCCATGACTAACTATCTGTGGCTGGTCATCGCCGCAGGCGCGCTGGGGGTCCTCTACGGGCTCGTCCAGACCGCTTCGTTGATGAAAGCCAGCACCGGCAACGACAAGATGCGCGAGATCGCCGCCGCGATCCAGGAAGGCGCATCCGCCTATCTGCGGCGGCAGTACACCACCATCGCCATGGTCGGGGTGGTTATCCTGATCGCGGCCTATCTGCTGATCGGCGTCTATGCGGCCATTGGCTTCGTGATTGGTGCGGTCCTGTCGGGACTGGCCGGATTCGCGGGCATGCTGATCTCCGTGCGCGCCAACGTCCGCACCGCCCAGGCGGCCTCCGAAAGCCTGTCCAAGGGGCTGGACCTGGCGTTCCGTTCGGGCGCCATCACCGGCATGTTCGTGGCTGGCGGCGCCCTGATCGGCGTGGCCGGCTACTATGCCTTCCTGACCGAGGGCATGGGCCTGGAGCGCACCGGGCGCGAGGTCATTGACGGTCTGGTGGCGCTGGGCTTCGGTGCCTCGCTGATCTCGATCTTTGCGCGTCTGGGCGGCGGAATCTTCACCAAAGGCGCCGATGTGGGCGGAGACATGGTGGGCAAGGTCGAGGCCGGGATCCCCGAGGATGACCCCCGCAACGCCGCGACCATCGCCGACAACGTGGGCGACAATGTCGGCGACTGCGCCGGCATGGCCGCCGACCTGTTCGAGACCTATGCGGTGACCACGGTCGCCACCATGGTGCTGGCCGCAATCTTCTTCCGGGGGCAGCCCTACGTCGACATCATGATGCTGCTGCCTCTGGCGATTTGCGGCGTCTGCGTGGTGACCTCGATCATCGGCAGCTTTTTCGTCCGGCTGGGCAAAAGCCAGAATATCATGGGGGCCCTGTATCAGGGCTTGATCGTCACCGGTGTTCTGTCGGTCGGCGCGGTATGGCTGGTGATCAACCAGCTGCTGCCCGGCAATGCGACCGTCATGCCCGTCAATGGCGAGGCGATCACGGCCATAAACCTGTTCTGGTCGGGCATGGTCGGCCTGATGGTCACCGCAGCCATCGTCGTCATCACCGAATACTACACCGGCTCGAACTTCCGCCCGGTGCGTTCGGTCGCCAACGCCTCGGTTTCCGGTCACGGCACCAATGTCATCCAGGGGCTGGCCGTCTCACTCGAATCTACGGCGCTTCCGGCCCTGACCATCATCGTCGGCATCATCGCCAGCTATCAACTGGCGGGCCTGTTTGGCATCGCCATCGCCACCACGACTATGCTGGGCGTGGCAGGCATGATCGTGGCGCTGGACGCCTTCGGACCGGTCACAGACAATGCTGGCGGCATCGCCGAAATGGCGGGTTTGCCAAGCGATGTGCGTCACGTGACGGACGCCCTGGACGCCGTCGGCAACACGACCAAGGCTGTGACCAAGGGCTATGCGATCGGTTCGGCGGGCCTCGGCGCGCTGGTGCTGTTCGCGGCCTATACGTCCGACCTGGAGTATTTCGCCGCCAATCCTGACCTGTATCCCTTCTTCGCCGGGATGCGGGACGTCGCCTTCGACCTGACCAACCCCTACGTCGTGGTCGGCCTGCTGTTCGGCGGACTGCTGCCCTTCCTGTTCGGTGGCATGTCGATGATGGCCGTGGGTCGCGCAGCCGAAGCGGTCGTGGAAGAGGTGCGTCGCCAGTTCCGCGAGAACCCGGGCATCATGACCTATGAGGTCAAGCCCGAGTACGGCCGGGCCGTCGACATCCTGACCAAGGCGGCGATCCGCGAGATGATCGTGCCGTCGCTGTTGCCGGTCCTGTCGCCGATCGTGCTGTTCGTCGCCATCCTGTTCCTGTCGGACAAGGCAGACGCCTTCGCCTCGCTTGGCGCCATGCTGATGGGCGTCATCGTCACCGGCCTGTTCGTGGCCATCTCGATGACCTCTGGCGGCGGAGCTTGGGACAACGCCAAGAAGGTCATTGAAGAGGGCTTCACCGACAAGAACGGCGTCGTCCACGGCAAGGGTTCGGAGGCTCACAAGGCCGCCATCACCGGCGACACGGTCGGGGATCCTTACAAAGACACCTCCGGCCCGGCGGTGAACCCGATGATCAAGATCACCAACATTGTAGCCCTTCTTCTTCTGGCGGTGCTGGCGAGCGGCAAGATCGTCTGACGGTCGATCCGATGTGAAACGAAAAACGCCCCGGAGATCGCGCTCCGGGGCGTTTCTTTTTTCCTCGCCTGGCGAAGAGTGGGGGCGGAAAACTAGGCTCAGGACTCATTGCGTCATAGCCAGAAGATGACGGTTGCGGCGATGGCGATGGCGGACATGAAGGTGTGTGCGCATCGGTCGTAGCGGGTATGGATGCGTCGCCAGTCCTTGAGCCTGCCGAACATGTTCTCG
>NZ_JBDNHO010000051.1:0-7604 GCF_041688735.1 Brevundimonas sp. | reverse complement strand
GCGGCGGGGCCCGCGCCGAGGTCGCTCTGGATCGCCGGCAGGGCAACGCCGAGGGCCGAGCCGTCGATGAAGGTCAGGCTGGAGCCGAGGACGGTGGCGGCGAGTATCCAGCGTTTGCGGGCGGTGGACAGGGCTGGAGCTACCTAATCCTCCCCCATCGGGGGAGGGGGACCACGAAGTGGTGGAGGGGGCGGGACAAAGACTCTTCGTTTGAGGTCGGTGAGAACACCCTCCAGATTGCTGAGCACATCACGGGCCGCGATCCTGTGGACGTTGATCCCGCGCGCGGTCAGCCAGGCGGTTCGTCGCAGGTCGTGTGCGTACTGATCTGGATGCTCGTGACCGAAGCCGTCGACCTCAACGGCCAGTCTCGCTTCCTCACAATAGAAATTGAGAATGTAGGGGCCACGCGGATGCTGGCGGCGGAAGCGCGCGTCACCGAGGCGGCCTCCGCAGATGGCATTCCACAGGACAACTTCCGGAAGCGTCAGTTTGCGCCGAAGCTCCCTCGCGCGTTCGATGGTCTGTTGGGGCGGGTACATCAAGCGACGATAGCTCAAGACGGCGTGGGCGGCAGGCCCCCTCCACCACTTCGTGGTCCCCCTCCCCCGATGGGGGAGGATTCAGACCGGCGCGACCGGTTGTTTCGGCGCTTCGCGCTCGGCCCTGTGGCGGAAGAAGGCGGCCGCCGCGAAGACACCCGCTCCGCCCCAGATGAAGACGAAGCTGACGATGCGCAGGGGCGTCAGCGCTTCGCCGGCCCAGACCCCGACGGCGAACTGGAGCGTCGGGGCCAGAAACTGGATGAAGCCGAGCGTCGACAGCGGCAGGCGGCGCGCCGACCAGGCGAACAGGGCCAGCGGGATCACCGTGGCCGGGCCGTTGGCGATGGCCCAGATCGTGTTGACGGGACTGTCGAAGGCGACCCCCGCGCCGGTGTGCTGCAGCCACAGCACCCACGCCAGGCCGAACGGAACCAGCAGCAGGCATTCGACCAGCAGGCCGGCCTGGGCGTCGATCGGAACGCGCTTGCGGATCACGGCATAGCTGGCGAAGCTGACGGCGAGGACCAGGGATATCCACGGTGGCCGGCCCAGGGCGATGGCCTGGACCAGCACCCCGATCGCGGCCAGGCCGATGGCGACCCAGCCCCAGCGGTCGATCTTTTCGCGGAACAGCCAAAGCCCCACGACCATGTTGAGCAGCGGGTTGATATAGTAGCCGAGGCTGGCCTCCAGCGTCGCTTCATGGGTGGTGGCCCAGACGTACAGGCCCCAGTTGACGCCGATCAGTAGGGTCGACAGCGCCAGCCAGCCCAGCGTCTTCGGATTGGCGAACACGGCCCGGACCTGCCCGCCCTGACGCGCCAGCACGACCAGAAGGCTGGCGACCGCTACGGCCCACAGCGCGCGGTGCGCCAGTATCTCCAGCGAGTCGAAGCCGATCGCCGCCTGACCCATGAACAACAGGGGCATGAAGCCCCAGATGACATAGCAGCCAAAGGCGGACAGCAGGGCGGCGCGGGGGGCGGCGGACGGGGCGGGCACCACGGCTGTCAGACGGTGATGCTTCGATACCCCGACGCGGGCTTGATCATGCCGGTCTCGTCCAGCAGCTGGGCGATCTGGACGGCGTTCAGGGCCGCGCCCTTGCGCAGGTTGTCGGACACGATCCAGAGGTTCAGGCCGTTCTCGACCGTGTGGTCCTTGCGGATGCGCGAGACATAGACCGCGTGCTCGCCAGCGGCGTCGACGGGGGTGATGTAGCCGTCGTGCTCCTGCTTATCGATGACCTGCACGCCCGGCGCGTCGCGCAGGATAGCGCGGGCCTCGTCGGGCGATATCGGTCGGTCGAACTCCAGATTGACGGATTCCGAATGCCCGACGAAGACGGGCACCCGTACGCAGGTGACGGTCAGCTTGATGTCGGGATCGAGGATCTTGTGGGTCTCGGCCCACATCTTGGCTTCCTCGTCGGTGTAGCCGTCGTCGAGGAAGGCACCGATGTAGGGAATGACGTTGAACGCGATCTGTTTGGGAAACAGTTTGGGGCGGGCGTCGCCAAGGCCGTAGATGGCCTTGGTCTGGTTCCACAGCTCGTCCATGCCTGCCTTGCCGGCACCCGAGACCGATTGATAGGTCGAGACCACGCAGCGCTTGATTCTGGCAGCGTCATGCAGCGGCTTGAGCGCAACGACCAGCTGCGCGGTCGAGCAGTTGGGGTTGGCGATGATGTTCTTCTTCTTCGCCAGCTTGATGTCGTCGGGGTTCACCTCGGGCACGATCAGGGGCACGTCGGGGTCCATGCGGAAGGCCGAGGAGTTGTCGATCACCACGGGGCCCGCGGCACCGATCTTCTCGGACCACAGGCGCGAGGCATCGCTGCCCGCGCTCATCAGCACCAGATCGACCGTCGAGAAATCGAACAGTTCGATGTCCTCGCATTTGATGGTCTTGTCGCCCCACGACACCTCGACGCCCTTGGACTTGCGCGAGGCGACGGCGTGCATTTTCTCGATAGGGAAATCGAGTTCCTCGAGGATGTTCAGCATTTCCCGACCGACGTTGCCGGTGGCGCCTATGACGGCGACGCGATAGCCCATTTTTGTATGTCCTTCGGACGCCCTAAGTTCGCGACGCGGTCGCTCACGGCTTGAGGGCGGTTTGGGTTGGATGACCGGATGCCGGACGTTGGTGGCCTATGTGGGCCTTCGCGGGCGCGAAGCAATCGCTTTTCAGCGAGAGCCCGCCCGGCTAAGCCCGGGAACGATGCCCTCACGCATACGCACCGCTTATGACCGTCGTTTGGCCGACGGTCGGCTGACGCCCGATCCGTCGCAGGTTCCTGTGGTCGAGGCCCTGTCGCGGCTGGAGAAGGACCTGCGCAGACGCGGTCTGTTCGGCGCCCGGCCCGAGGTGCGGGGTGTCTATCTGTGGGGGCCGCCGGGGCGGGGCAAATCCATTCTCATGGATTTGTTCTTTGCCTGCGCGCCCGAGCCGCGAAAAACGCGGGCGCATTTCCACGCCTTCATGGCCCGGGTGCACGACCTGATCCGCCAGTGGCGCGAGGGCGATGCGAAGGCGCGAAAACGCCTGTTCGGTCAATCGAAGGGCGACGATCCCATCAAGCCGGTGGCCGAGCTGATCGCCTCGGAGGCGCGGCTGCTGTGTTTCGACGAACTGCAGGTCACCGACATCGCCGATGCCATGATCCTGGGCCGGTTGTTCGAGGCCCTGTTCGAGCAGAATGTGGTGCTGGCGGTGACCTCGAACCGGGCCCCGGACCAGCTGTATCTCAACGGGATCAATCGCGACCTGTTCACGCCCTTCATCGACCTGATCGAGGCGAAATGCGCGGTGGTCAGCGTCTCGGGTGCCCGCGACTGGCGGCTGGACCGGCTGATGGGCGACCGCGTCTGGTTCGCGCCGGCTGAGGCGGCCAACCGGGTGGCGTTCGAGACTCTCTGGTCCGATCTGAAGGGCGATCAGGCCGAATGCCCGGCGCATCTGAAGGTGCTTGGCCGCGACGTGGTCATCGAGCGCACCGACGGCGGACTGGCGCGGGCGACGTTTGGCCAGCTGTGCGGCGCGGCGTTGGGGCCGCAGGACTACCTGGCCGTAGCCGCGCGGTTCCACACACTGTTCCTCGAGGATGTCCCGGTTCTGGGACCAGACAATCACCATGAGGCGCGGCGATTCGTGACCCTGATCGACGCCCTCTATGAGGCGGGGACACGGCTGGTGGCCTTGGCCGAGGCAGCCCCAAACGCCCTCCATCCGGCAGGCGGCGGGGCGTTCGAATTCGAACGCACGGCGTCGCGGCTGAACGAAATGGCCGGGGCGGACTGGCTGATGCGCGAAAGAACAGCGTAGGCTGACCGCCACAATTCCGCTTGGGCCGGTTGATTACCCTCGGCTGTCCCGGAGACTTCCCATGCGCCTGCCCGTCCTGTTCACAATTCTCGCCCTCGGGGCCGCGACGCCCGCCTTCGCCCAGACGCCGGCCCCGACACCCGCGCAGACCGCGCCTGTCGCCGCGACCAAGGGTGTCATGGTCGGCGATGCCCGAACCTGGCTGATCGGTCTGGGCGGAACGGTCGCCGAGCCGACGGCGAACGGCACGGCCCGAGTGCTGACGATCGCGGACCAGCCGCTGCCGTGGACCCTGACCTTCTACAACTGCACGGGAGCGGGACTGTGCGACGACGTGCAGTTCAGTGCCGTCTTTTCGGGGCCGATCACGGTCGAGCAGATCAACGGCTGGAACCGCGACAACCGCTATCTAAAGGCCTTCTTCGTGCCCGGCGCGACGCTCGCCGAGGCCGGGGCGGTGGCCCAGTACGACGTGGTGCTGACGAGCACCGGGACGGACCAGTTGCAGGAGCCGACGGTAATCTGGCTGCAGATGCTGCGGATGTTTGCGGCAAGCCTGGTCGTGGTGCCGCCGGCGGCGAACTGATCGCTTCTCCCTGTCCCGCTTGCGGGACAGCTGGCCCGTCGATCGCCGAGCGATCCAGGGTCGGAGAGGGAGGTTTGAAATTTCCCCATCGTCGCTGTTCGCCTTCGGCGAGGACGCGACCGTCGTCCGATCGGCTTCGCCGCCCGTTCCTCCACCCCCGCAAGCGGGGCAAGAAAACGGGGCACGGATCACTCCGCAACCCTGCTGTCAGATTGGTCTGGCTGCCCCTCAGGCCAGACTGCCGTCGATGTCCTTGCAGGCCTGGATCAGGCCGTTCACCGACTCGACCGACTTGGCGAACATGGCCTTTTCCTCGGCATTGGTGGTGAATTCGATGACCTTTTCGACGCCGGCGGCGCCGATCATGGCGGGGACGCCGACGTAGAGGTCTTTGAGGCCGTATTCGCCCGACAGCCAGACGGCGCAGGGCAGGACGCGCTTCTGGTCCAGCAGATAGGAGCGGGCCATGGCAATGGCGCTCTCGGCCGGGGCGTAGAAGGCCGAGCCGGTCTTGAGCAAGGCGACGATCTCGCCTCCCCCTTTGCGGGTGCGGTCGACGATGGCGTCGAGCTCGGCCTGGCTCAGAAAGCCAGCCTTGACCGCGTCGGGCAGGGGCAGGCCGCCGATGGTCGAATGGCGCACCATCGGCACCATGTCGTCGCCGTGGCCGCCCAAGGTCCAGGCGTGGACGTCCTGCACCGAGACGCCGGTCTTTTCGGCGAGGAAATACGCAAAGCGGGCCGAGTCGAGCACGCCAGCCATGCCGACGACCTTGTTCTTCGGCAGGCCGGAGAATTTCTGCAGGGCCCAGACCATGGCGTCGAGCGGATTGGTGATGCAGATGACGAAGGCGTTGGGGGCGTGTTGCTTGATGCCCTCGCCGACGGCCTTCATGACCTTCAGATTGATGCCGATCAGGTCGTCGCGGCTCATGCCCGGCTTGCGCGGCACGCCGGCGGTGACGATGCAGACGTCGGCGCCCGCGATGTCGGCATAATCGTTGGCGCCTTTCAGCGTGACGTCCGAGCCCATGACGGCGGTGGCCTCGGCGATGTCGAGCGCCTTGCCCTGGGGGGTGCCCTCGGCGATATCGAACAGGATGACGTCGCCCAGCGCTTCGCGCGCGGCCACATGGGCCAGGGTGCCGCCGATCATGCCGGCGCCGATAAGGGCGATCTTCGCGCGAGCCATATTTGTCTCCAGGGGCCTATCGCGCTTCGCGCTACTTGAGGCCAAGGGTTGAGCTGGGTGGGGGAACCGTGGCGGCGGTCTAGACCCGCGCGCTTTCGCCTGCAACCGTAACGCCGCGTGACCCGGAGCCTGTATGGCCAGCCTGCCCGAAATCATCAGCGCCGAAGACACGCCGACCGATCTGATCACGGTCGTGGACGAGGCGACGGTGCGCGCCGAGGTCGAGGCTTGGCGGGCCAGGGTGCTGAAACAACCGGGCCTGTGGGACAAGGCCACGCGCGGGACGCAGGAGCGGATAAACCGGATCATCCCCGAGCGGGTCCACGCCGTCATCACCGCGGGCGTCGAGGCGATGACGAAGGGGATCTTGTTCGGCTCTGACATCGTGAAGGCGCGGCCCGTGGCGGACGGGTCGCTGGCGGCGCGTGAGCAGCGGGCCCGGGCGATGATCCGGACCTATCGGGCCACGGCGAGCGTCGAGGGCGGAGTCGCGGGAGCCGGTGGCTTCGTGCTGGCGGTGGTGGATTTCCTGGCCCTGATGGCGATCAAGGTGCGGATGCTGGGTGACGTGGTCGGGGCCTATGGCTGGGGCGGGGACACAGATGGCGACTCCGGGCGCGAGCGCCTGTTCCTGCTGCACATCTTCCACTTGGCCTTCGCCAGCGCCAAACGACGGCCCCAGGCGCTGGCGGAGCTGGAGCGATGGATCGCCGGGGTCGACCAGCCGCAGGCCGTCACCGATTATGACTGGCGGCGTTTCCAGATCGAATACCGCGACTATATCGACCTGGCCAAGATGGCCCAGTTGATCCCCGTGGTCGGCGCGCCGATCGGGGCGGTGGTCAACTGGCGGCTGGTCGACCGGCTGGGCGAGACGGCGATCATGGCCTGCCGGATGCGTTGGATGGGGGAGCCGGGAACGTGAGTTCCGGCTTTCGCCCCTAGGCGGACCTTGAGCGGTTGTCCGTGCAACTTCAGCGGTGCGCCTACACCAGACCGCGGCATGTTGCTCAGAACGGGGTTCAACGCTCCATCGGAAGCCCTGTCCGTTCAGGCAGGGCGATCTTGGCAAATGGGCTTAGGCCAAGCCATTTTTGCATGCTGCGGCGCAAGCCGGCGTCTCCGTCGAGGGCCAGTCGGCCGTCAGCCACGGCGGTGTCCACGCGTTCCCGCCCCATCCAGATCGCCGTCATGGTCCGCAGATCGGAGCGGACGTCGAGGTCCAGGTCGTGGCCCGGATCGACGGAACAGAGGTCGACGTCGGTGCCCGGCTCGACGATCAGCCACCACTGAGAATGGGCGGCCGCGACCTCGGGATAGACGAAGCGGATAACGCTGCGCTGCGGGGGCAGGGGGTCGGGGTCGAGGTTGCGCCGCATGTCCCACATCAGCAACTGGGCGTCGAGGCGGGACAGCGACAGGTCAGAGTCGATCCATCTCTGGCCCCAGACGCCAAAGGCCTGAATGATCGGGATCAACTCCCGACCCGCGTCGGTTAGTCGGTACTCGGACCCCGACGCCCCCCGACCGCCGACCGACTTGGACACCACGCCCGCCGCCTCCAGCTCCTTCAGTCGCAGCGAGAGGAGCGCCGGCGACATGCGCGGCACGCCGCGGCGCAGGGCGTTGAACCTTGTCGAGCCGGCCATGAACTCACGCAGCAGAACTATCGTCCAGCGGGTGCAGAGCACCTCCGCCGCCATGGCGACGGGGCAGAACTGCTCGTAACCATCCTTCGCCATATCCCCTCCGCTTCGGCCAGATCAGCAGGATAGTCTGATGCGCGCGCCGAGTCAGAACAGATTCATTTCCTGAACTAGAGCAGCCGCCCGCTGAGTTGAATCGAATGTGATCGAGCGGGGGATTCCCATCGGGTCCGAACCGTGAGTCCATGGGTCTTCTGATTGGGAGGCTATTATGGGCAAGGCGCGTTCGGACGATCTTCGGGAGCGTGT
>NZ_JBDNHO010000050.1:0-1622 GCF_041688735.1 Brevundimonas sp. | reverse complement strand
TTCGTCTCGGACGTCGTCTGCCCCTGGTGCGTGGTGGGGCTGGGCGGGCTGGAGGGGGCGCTGGAGCGGTTGAATGGCGAGGGGATCACCGCCGAGATCCGGTTTCAGCCGTTCGAGTTGAACCCGCAGATGCCGGCTGAGGGCGAAAACATGGTCGACCATGTGGGCCGGAAATACGGCTCGACCCCCGAACAGTCGGCCAAGGCGAGGCAGATGATCCACGACCGCGCCGCCGAGGTGGGGTTTGAAATGAAGACCGGGCCGGACAGCCGCATCTGGAACACCTTCGACGCCCACCGCCTGCTGCACTGGGCCGGTGAGACCGCGCCGGACAAGCAGCGGGCGCTGAAGATGGCGCTGTTCGACACGCATTTTACCCGAGGGCGCGACCTGACCGACCCCGGCGTCCTGGCCGCTGCGGCGGCGGCGGCGGGGCTGTCACGCGCGGCGGCGGTCGAGGTGCTGGCCGACGACCTCCATGCCGAAGCGGTGCGGGCCGAGGAGGCGCTGTGGGTCTCGCGCGGCATCACCGGCGTGCCGGCGGTGGTGGTGGAGGGGAAATACCTGATCTCCGGCGGCCAGCCGGTCGCGGTGTTTGAAGAGGCGTTGCGGGGGATGGCGGGGGAGTTGGGGTAAGCCATTCCTCCCCCACCGGGGGAGGAATGGAGTTACGCCGCCTCGTCCGTGGTCTTCGGCTTCAGATCGTCGAGTTCGCCGGGGGCGCCGGTGATCAACCGACCCTTCCAGCCGGGGGGTTCCTGCCACAATCCTTTCGTCATCCTCCGGCGAGGCGAAGCCGAGACCGGGGGACCCAGCGGCGCGCGTGAGCGCGAACCTGTCGCGAGCGCGGTGCCTGAAACGTGTCGCCTGTCGGCGCCGCTGGGTCCCCCGGTGTGCGCCGCGAAGGCGCGGCTTGCCGAAGGATGACGAAAGCGAGGGCAGGCGCAGATAGACCAGGTCGACCCGGTATCCGGCGGCCTTCCAGCTGCGGAGGCGCACGGCGTGGGAGCGGGTGGCCAGGGTGGTCTCCAGCACGAAGTCCGCCAACCCCCTAACAAGATTGGGCCGCGACCAGCGCCTCCAGCCGTTCCAGCACCAGCATCGTCACCCTCCGGCTTGACCGGAGGGCCGGCCGCCAGATCGCGCGTCGGCCCGGCGCCCTGCAAATGCCGCGCGACCTCGTCCGGATTGACGAACTGGAACGCCTGCGCCCGCTCGCGCAGGTAGGTGTTTATGAAGGTGGTCTTGCCGGCACCGTTGGGTCCGGCGAGGAGGACGAGGGTGGGCATGGTGGCAGGTTATCCTTTCAGCCGCTCACCCGTCCGTAGGATGTAGTCTGCGCCTTCCAGTCCCTTGCGGTGAGGACCGGCCCAGATGATGTAGTAGAGCGGGCTGCCTCGAGTGTTCTTGATGAGCATTGGCTTTGAGACATGGCCAAAGGCCACTCTCAGTTTGGCACTGTAAAAGTTGAGCAACCGCTCGGGGGCGTCTGAGCGTTTCCTGATTTCATCGCCAAACAGGCCGGTTTGGGTCTCATAGACCTCGTCATACCATCCCGGGCCGAAGAAACCGTCGAGCTGCGCTCGCCATTTTTCCGGGATATCGGGGTTCACGGTCGCTAG
>NZ_JBDNHO010000049.1:0-5096 GCF_041688735.1 Brevundimonas sp. | reverse complement strand
CGCGCAAGCGTCAAGCGCCAGACCCTCCAACATCGGCGCTTGCAACACCGCAAAATCGCCGCCTAAATATAAACCCCAGACGAGGCCATCTCTCCGCTAAATCCGCCCCCTGACTGTCCCAAAACTTCTGACGACGTACACATCCCGAGATCGCTACGGCCCTGAATTTGCCACTCGGCACGGTGAAGTCTCATGTCAAACGTGGTCTGGATAAACTCCGCGCCCGGCTTCGGCCGGAATCCGAACAATCCCTGGGGAGAGCGCACAATGTCGGCTGACGAGTTCGATCCCTTCGTTGAACGGATGTTCGCGCGCGCGCGCCAGATGCCTGACGCGGCCCTGTTCAACGCCGGCGTGGAAGCCCGCCTTCAGAAGGGCACCCGCGTCCGGTTCCTGGCCCTGTCTTTGGCCGGCGTCATCGGCGGCGTTGTGGCGGTGCGAGAGACGATGTCCGTGGACCTCAATCTGGGTTCCGGCGACGGCGTCGTCGCCGGCGCCGCTCTGGGCCAGGGCATCCGCAGCGCCTCGGTCAACGCCCAGACGGCCGCTCAGGCGGTCATGGAGCAGCTTGGCCTCGCCAATCTGGAGCTGGGTTCGATGGGCGGCATGCAGCTTTTCTGGATCGCCGCCGGTGCCCTGATCGCCCTGGCCGCCGCCGGCGTGACGCGGTTGTCGCAGGAGATGTGACCCTGGCCGTCATCACCGGGCAACGCCCGAGGATGACGGATGGCGGATGTGGGCCTATCTAGACGTCGATCTCAGGAGCCGCCGCCATGTCCAGCCAGAAGCAGGAATCCGTCAAACGCATCACCGCGCCCGACATCCGTGGGCGCAAGGGCGGCGAGCCGATCGTCTGTCTGACGGCCTACGACGCGCCCACGGCGGCGCTTCTGGACGCGCATTGCGACCTGCTGCTGGTCGGCGACAGCGTCGGCATGGTGGTCCACGGCCTGCCCAACACCGTAGGCGTCACCCTTGAAATGATGATCCTCCACGGTCAGGCCGTCATGCGTGGGTCAAGCCGCGCCATGGTCGTCATCGACATGCCCTTCGGCAGCTATGAGGGCGGCAAGGAGCAGGCCTATCAGAACTGCGCCCGCGTGATGAAGGAGACCGGCGCGCAAGGGGTGAAGGTGGAAAGCGGCCCGACGGTGCCCGAAACCATCGCCTATCTGGTCCAGCGCGGCATTCCGGTGATGGGCCACGTCGGCCTGCGCCCCCAGGCCGTGCTGACCGACGGTGCCTTCAAGGCCAAGGGCCGCACCGACGAGGAACGTCTTCGGGTCATGTCCGAGGCCGAGGCCACCGCCGACGCCGGGGCCTTCTGCGTCGTCATTGAGGGCGTGGCCGAGGGCCTGGCCCGCGACATCACCGAGGCGATCGACAAGCCCACCATCGGCATCGGCGCGTCGGCCACCTGCGACGGCCAGATTCTGGTCACGCCGGACATGCTGGGTCTGTTCGACTGGACCCCGAAATTCGTCCGCCGCTACGCTGATCTGCGGGGCGAGATCGACCGGGCGGTCGCCACCTATGCCGCCGATGTGAAAGCCCGCCGTTTTCCTGCCGAAGTCGAGACCTACTTCTCGAAAAAGCCGGTTTCGTCGTAAGGCCCGCGTTGCGGCGCGGGGAGTGACCCTCTAGGGTCGCGCCGGTTGGATTTTCAGCGGTTTTTGGGGCGACGAATTCGTGGTTGATGTCTTCGATCAGGTCGAGGAGGAGCTTCGCTCCGAACGATACAAGCGGCTCGCCCGCACCTGGCTGCCGGTTGCCGGCGGCGTCCTTGTGGTCGCCCTGATCGCCGCGCTGGGGTGGTGGGGGTATCAAAACTGGCAGATATCCAAGGCCGACAAGGCTTCGGTCGCCTATCAGCGTGGCCTTGAATCGCTGGAAGCCGGCAACCCGATCGGCGCCGACGCCGCCTTCACCCAGGCCGCGAACGAGGGGAACGGGGCTTACAAGTCTCTGTCGCTGCAACACCGCGCGGCGATCGCAGTCCAGGCCAACCGTATTCCCGATGCCGTCGCGCTGTTCGACGAGGCCGCCAAAGCCTCTGGTGATCCGCTGATCGCCGACCCCGCCGCCCTCAAGGCGGTCTGGTTGCTGATGGACACCGCGCCGCTGGCCGACATCCAGTCGCGCCTCGAGCCGCTGATCAAGGAGGGTCGACCGATGCGGGCCTATGCCCGCGAAGCCTTGGCGCTGGCCCAGATTCAGACCGGCCAGATCGACGCTGCGCGCAGCGCGCTCGTGGTTCTGAAGAATGAACTCGACACCCCTCAGATCGTCTCCGAGCGGGCCGACGCCGCCCTGGCCTCCATCGACTCGGGCACGGCGGCCAATCTGGCCGCCATAGTGCGGGCTCAAGCCGCGCTCGAGGCGTCGGCCGCGCGGGCTCCAGCCGCCATGCCGGCGGGTCCGCTCGCCCCGTCGCCCGCCGCTCCGGCCCGCCCGTGATCTTCGCTTCCAGGACGAACGCCATGAACCGTGTGCTCAAAGTCGCCCTGATGTGCGGCCTCGCCGTCACCGTCGCCTCCTGCGGCACGGTCCGGCGCGTGTTGCCGTTCGGCCTGGGTGGCTCCGACGCGCCCCAGGCCACCGCCACCGAGGGGACGCGCATTTCTGTCCTGGAGTTCGAACAGCAACTGGCCCCATCGGCTGCGCTGGCCGGACGTGACTTCTTCCTGCCGGGCCCGCAGGCCGCCACGGCCTGGACCCAGCCCGGCGGCAACGCCGAGAACGCGGTCGAGCATGTCGCGGCGGCGTCCGGGTTCGCGGTCGCCTGGCGTCGCGACATCGGCGCAGGCTCGTCGCGAACCCGGCAGGTCATGGCTCCCGTCGTCGCTGACGCCGGACGTGTCTTCGTTATGGACGGCGAGGCCGCCGTGACGGCCGTGGACGCGAACAGCGGCTCGGTTATCTGGAAGACCGACGTCAAGCGCGAAGAGGCCGAGAAGCGCGCCAGCATCTTCAGCATGCAATTCGGCGGCGCTTCGGGCGGCGGCGGGTTTGGCGGCGGCGTGGCCGTCGGCGGCGGCAAGGTCTTCGTGGCCTCGGGCTATCGCAGCGTCAGCGCGCTGGATCAGACGACGGGCGCGGTCCTGTGGTCCACCCCGGTCGACGTGCCGATCCACGGCGCGCCCACGGTCGCTGGCCCGCGCGTCTACGTCGTGGACGTGGAGAACCAGATCTTTGCCTTCGACGTGAACACGGGCCGGCAGACCTGGGCCTATCGCGGCATCCCCGAGCCCGCCCGCCTCATGCGCGCGACCAGCCCGGCGGTGACGGGCGACACTGTGATCGCGCCCTTCTCGTCCGGCGAACTGGTGGCTCTGCGGGCTTCGACCGGCCAGGCCGTGTGGAACCAGACTCTTTCGCGGACCAGCCGCACCAGCGCCCTTTCGGAAATCCGCGACATCGCCGGACGTCCGGTGGTCAGCCGCGGCATTGTCTATGCCGTCGGCCATTCGGGCGTCATGTCCGCCATCGACGTGCGGACGGGTGAGCCGAAATGGCAACTGCCGATCTCGGGCGTCAACGCGCCGCTGGCCATCGGCGACGTCGTCTATGTCGTCTCCAAGGACGGCGAACTGACCGTGGTCAATCGCGACACCGGTCAGGTCTATTGGACGCGCGATCTCAACGAGGGCCGCGTGCGTCAGGAGGGCGGCCTGTTCGGATTCTTCGATCGCACTGTGCGTCCGAAATGGTCGGGTCCGCTGATGGCCTCGAACCGCCTGCTGCTGGCAAATTCGGACGGCGAACTGGTGGCGTTCGATCCCAAGACCGGCGCCCAGACCGCCAGCCTGAAGCTCGGCGGCCCGGTCTACATCGCCCCCGCCGCCTACAACGGCGCTGTCTATGTGCTCACCGACAACGGCGATCTCGTCAGCATTCGCTGACCTGTAACCCCCGAACTGCGTTAGAAGGCCGACATGGCTCTCAAGGTCGCCATCGTCGGCCGCCCCAATGTGGGCAAGTCGACATTGTTCAACCGACTCGTCGGCAAACGCCTCGCGCTGGTCGATGACCGCCCGGGCGTGACCCGCGACCGTCGCTATGCCGACGGCAACATCGGCGACATGGACCTGACGCTGATCGACACGGCGGGCTATGAGGACGTCACCGACGGCAGCCTCGAATCCCGCATGCGCGAACAGACCGAGGCGGCGCTGGAAGACGGCGACCTGATCCTGTTCATGGTGGACGCCCGCGAAGGCGTCACCTCGCTGGACCAGATCTTCGCCGACCGCCTGCGCAAACAGCACAAGCCCGTCATCCTGCTGGCCAACAAGTCCGAGAGCCGCGAGAGCGGCGGCGGCATCGGCGAGGCCTGGTCGCTGGGCTTCGGCGAACCCGTCGCTATCTCTGCCGAGCACGGCGAGGGCATGGCTGACCTTTACGCCGCCGTGGTCGCCGCCAGCGCCGACATCTTCATCGAAGAGGTCGATGAGCCCGACAAGCCGATCCGCATCGCCATCATCGGCCGTCCCAACGCCGGCAAGTCGACCCTGATCAACCGCCTGATCGGCGAGGACCGCCTGCTGACCGGGCCCGAGGCGGGCATCACCCGTGACTCCATCTCGGTCGACTGGGAATACGAAGGCCAGAACATCCGTCTGGTCGACACCGCCGGCATGCGCCGCAAGGCCCGGGTCCAGGAAAAGCTGGAGAAGCTGTCGGTCGCCGACACCATCCGCACCATCACCTTCGCCGAGGTGGTCGTGCTGGTCATGGACAAGGACGACGCCTTCGACACCCAGGACCTGCAGCTGGCCGATCTGGTCGAGCGCGAGGGCCGGGCCCTGGTCTATGTCGCCGCCAAATGGGACCTCGAAACCGAGCCCCAGGCCAGGCTGGCCAAACTGACCCAGATGGCCGAGGACAAGCTGCCCCAGCTCAAGGGCTCGCCGTTCGTGGCCCTGTCGTCGCATAGCGGCCGCGGCGTCGAGCGCCTGATGCCCGCCGTGCTGAAGGCCCACGCGACATGGTCGGTCAAGGTCAAGACCAAGGACCTCAACGACTGGCTGGCCATGGCCACCCAGAGGCATCCGCCCCCCGCCGTCGACGGCAAGCGGATCAAGCCCAAATACATG
>NZ_JBDNHO010000048.1:0-1598 GCF_041688735.1 Brevundimonas sp. | reverse complement strand
GTTCGGGCCGGCGAAGCCCCCGGTCACGCGATCCTGTTCGTCGAAGACCAGTTTCGTCCCGAAAAGGGCGTCCGCGTTCAGACGTCGCGCGAACGGTGCCACCGTGGTGTCGGGCGAGGCGGTGACGATGACGCGATGGGCACCCCTGACGCCCCAGTCGTTCTAGCAGGCGCACATCGTCCCGTCGCTCATCCAGACTTTCTTCCCGGGCGAAGAGTTCAGGGAGAGTGGGGAGCCATTCATTCTCTCGGCAGAATCCTGAGCTTCGCTTGGCAGGTTCGGCACCCACCCGCGAACGGCCTGTACGACAAGATCGATTGGGTCGGGTGCTTGCCACGGCGGCGCTGAGCGGGGCTAATGTCCTGAACGTCACGCTTGTTTGAGGCTCCGCCGATGTCCGTCGCCCTGCTGGCCACCCTCGCCCTCCTGCCACAGGACCCCCAGGTGGCGCCGCGGCCCGACCCCGCGCCGGTCTATCGGATCGAGGACGTGGTGGTGGAGGGGCGGCGGCTCGATGAAGCCGCGGAACTCTATGTTGATCAGGTCGTGGCCCCGGCGCGCGGCCGTGGCCCGGCGCGCTGGGACGAGGGCGTCTGCGTCGGCGTCGCCAATTTCAACACCGAGGTGGCCCAGTATATCGCCGACCGGGTGACCGATCTGGCGCGGGAGTTGGGCCTGCGGGGGCATGAGCCACCGTGCAATCCCTCCATCCTCATCATCGGTGCGGCAGACGGGGCAGACTTCGCCCGCGAACTGATCGCGCAGCGGCCGCGGCTGTTCATCGTCGGCGGGGCCGGCATGGACCGCGGACGCGCCGGTCTGGACGCCTTCAGCTCAGGCGAGCGGGCGGTCCGGTGGTGGCACGTCAGCGTCCCGGTGGATGATCAGACCGGCGACATCGCCGTCCGTCTGCCCGGCGACTACAGTCTGACCTATACCTCGCAAAACCCGCGGGGATCGACCGAGGAGAATTTCGCGCCCCAGACCCGCCGCAACTACGCCTCGCGGCTGCGAGAGCCTTGGCGGGACGTGATGAAACGGTCGTTCGTGATCATCGACGCCGATCTGACGGCCGGGGTCACCTTGCGGCAACTGGCCGATTATGTGGCCTTCGTCGCCCTGGCACAGGTGGATCCCGAGGCCGATCTCAGCCGTTTTGATTCGGTACTGAACACGTTTCGGAACGGGGCCACAGCCGAAGGCCTGTCCGCCTGGGATACGGCCTATCTGGAAGGTCTGTACTCGCTTCAGCCCGGCTACGTCGGCGACAACGCCCAGACGTCCGCCCTCAGCCGTTCGATCCTCGCCGCCTACCGCGCCGGGGCTGAGCCGGAGCCGCCCGTTACGGACGCGCCGTGAACGCCCGAAACCCGGGGTCCGCCGCGATCTCCAGCATCTCCCTGTCCCCGGATGTGTCACCGTAGGCCGCGACCAGCCTGACATCCTCGCCATAGACTGCCCGCAGCCGCCGCACCTTTTCCTCGCCCCGGCAGTTCGGGCCGGCGAAGCCCCCGGTCACGCGATCCTGTTCGTCGAAGACCAGTTTCGTCCCGAAAAGGGCGTCCGCGTTCAGACGTCGCGCGAACGGTGCCACCGTG
>NZ_JBDNHO010000047.1:0-16105 GCF_041688735.1 Brevundimonas sp. | reverse complement strand
GTTCGGGCCGGCGAAGCCCCCGGTCACGCGATCCTGTTCGTCGAAGACCAGTTTCGTCCCGAAAAGGGCGTCCGCGTTCAGACGTCGCGCGAACGGTGCCACCGTGGTGTCGGGCGAGGCGGTGACGATGACGCGATGGGCGCCCCTGACGCCCCAGTCGTTCCAGCAGGCGAGGGCGTCTGGCCGCATGAAGCCGTCCCAGGCTTTGGCCGCGAAGGCCTCGGCGTCGGCTTCCAGCGTCGCGCGGGGCACGGCCTTGAGGAAGGTACGCACCGACGCGGCCTTGATCCGGCCCCGGTCGTGGTCGCGGGCATAGGTCGCGACGGCCGGCGCAAGGCTCAGCATCCCCTTGGCCCATCCCCGCCTGCCGGCCCTCCAGCGCAAAAAGGCGGTGAAGCTGTCGCGTACCGTCAGGGTGCCGTCGAAATCGAAGGCAACGATCGGAGTCTGCCCCGGAATGAACTGGCGCCGGGTTTGCACGGTTCCCATGTCAGACATTCGCCTTGATCGCCTTCGACACTGAATCTTTCGCCGCCCCGTCAAGGCCTCGGGCTTCCGAGGGGTTGTGGCGTCGGACCGGATGGGTGATTGTCATTTTTTGAAGACCTTTGCGCCCAACGTTGGGGAGTCAACGCGAAAGGAAGCGCGTAGCGCCTCATATCGGGCGCATCGCGGGAGTGAGAAGGGTTTATGACCAAAGCCGCCGGCACAGACGCCAAAAGCACCCTCTACTGCTCTTTCTGCGGAAAGAGCCAGCACGAGGTGCGCAAACTCATCGCCGGACCGACCGTGTTCATCTGCGATGAATGCGTCGAGCTCTGCATGGACATCATCCGTGAAGAGCACAAAATCTCGTTCTCCAAGGCCAAGGACGGCGTACCGTCTCCCAAGGAGATCCGCGAGGTTCTTGACGACTATGTGATCGGCCAGAGCCACGCCAAGAAGGTGCTCTCGGTCGCCGTCCACAACCACTACAAGCGGCTGAACCACGCGACCAAGAACAACGACGTCGAACTGGCGAAGTCCAATATCATGCTGATCGGGCCGACCGGCTCGGGCAAGACGCTGCTGGCCCAGACGCTGGCGCGCATCATCGATGTGCCCTTCACCATGGCCGACGCCACCACCCTGACCGAAGCCGGTTATGTGGGCGAGGACGTCGAGAACATCATCCTCAAGCTGCTGCAGTCGTCCGACTACAACGTCGAGCGGGCCCAGCGCGGCATTGTCTACATCGACGAGATCGACAAGATTTCGCGCAAGTCCGACAACCCCTCGATCACCCGCGACGTCTCGGGCGAGGGCGTGCAGCAGGCCCTGCTGAAGATCATGGAAGGTACCGTCGCCTCCGTGCCCCCGCAGGGCGGCCGCAAACACCCGCAGCAGGAGTTCCTGCAGGTCGACACGGCCAACATCCTGTTCATCGTCGGCGGTGCCTTCTCCGGGCTGGAAAAGGTCATCGCGGCGCGCGGCGACGGGGCGTCGATCGGCTTCGGCGCCAAGGTCAAGGAAGTCGACGAACGCCGCACCGGCGACATCCTCAAGGGCGTGGAGCCCGAAGACCTGATGCGCTTCGGCCTGATCCCCGAGTTCATCGGCCGCCTGCCCGTCCTGGCAACGCTGGAAGACCTAGATGAAGAGGCCCTGGTCACGATCCTGACCGAGCCGAAGAACGCTCTTGTCAAACAGTACAAGCGGCTGTTCGAGATGGAGAACGTCGACCTGACGTTCACCGACGACGCCCTGATCGCGGTGGCCAAGAAGGCCATCACGCGCAAGACCGGCGCGCGGGGACTGCGGTCGATCCTGGAAGGCATCCTGCTTGAGACGATGTTCGAGCTGCCGACCTTCGAGGGCGTCGAGGAAGTGGTCGTCAACGCCGAGGTCATCGAGGGCAAGGCCCAGCCGCTGCTGATCTATTCCGAGACCAAGTCCAAGAAGTCCGCGCCCGACAACGCCGCCTGATCGGTATCCGCGCGACCCGAACAGGGGCGGTCTCGCAAGAGGCCGCCCTTCTTCGTGCGTTCTGCCGGATGGGCGATGCACCGGGGCCACAGCCGCCTGACGGCGAGGTTGACCTGTTCACGACTCATTGCCGCACCATCCATGCCGCGACGAGGCTGGCTCGCCAAAGATCATGCAGCTGCGCCGCTTGTGGATGGAAGGGCCTGGTCCGCAGCCGTCACGCTTGAACCGGGAGCGGACAGGACCACATACTCATCCGAAGGCCGCCGAATGGCGGGCCGAGTCGAAACGGTGGAGCAGAGGCGCTTCCAACGCCGGCGCGGCGGGTCCGAGATCAACGAGGACCCCGTGAAAGTACGCATCATGCCAGAATCCCAAAACCCGACCAAAATCCTGCCCGTCCTGCCGCTGAGAGACATCGTCGTCTTCCCGCACATGGTCGTGCCGCTGTTCGTGGGCCGCGAGAAGTCCGTCAAGGCGCTCGACGAGATCATGAAGGGCGAAAAGCAGATCCTGCTGGCCACCCAGAAGAACAGCGTCGATGACGACCCCTCCGCCGACGCCATCTATCCGATCGGCGTGCTGGCGAACGTTCTCCAACTGCTGAAACTGCCCGACGGCACCGTCAAGGTTCTGGTCGAGGGCAAGAGCCGGGTGCGCCTGACCCGCTTCACCGACCGCACCGAATACTTCGAGGCCGAGGCGGTCGAGATCGTCGACGACCCGGGCGAGCCCGCCCAGTCCGAAGCCCTGCTGCGCGCCGTGATCGAGCAGTTTGAAAATTACGTGAAGCTGAACAAGAAGGTGCCGCCCGAGGCCCTCAGTTCCATTCCCCAGATCGCCGACCCTTCCAAGCTGGCCGACAGCGTGGCCGCCCATCTGTCGGTCAAGATCGCCGACAAACAGGGTCTGCTGGAAACCATCGTCGTGCCGGCTCGCCTGGAGAAGGTCTACGGTCTGATGGAGGGCGAGATTTCCGTCCTGCAGGTCGAGAAGAAGATCCGCTCGCGCGTGAAGCGCCAGATGGAGAAGACCCAGCGCGAATATTATCTGAACGAGCAGATGAAGGCGATCCAGCGCGAGCTGGGCGAGACCGACGATGCGCGTGACGAGGTGATGGAGCTGGAGAAGCGCATCCGCAAGACGCGCCTGTCCAAGGAAGCCCGCGTCAAGGCCGACGCCGAGGTCAAGAAGCTGCGCAACATGTCGCCCATGTCGGCTGAATCCACCGTGGTGCGGAACTACCTCGACTGGCTGCTGTCGATCCCGTGGGGCAAGGCCAAGACCAAGCCCATCGATCTCGACAAGGCCGAGGCCATCCTCGAGGAGGACCACTACGGCCTTGAGAAGGTCAAGGAACGGATCATCGAATATCTGGCGGTGCAGACGCGCACCAACAGCCTGAAGGGGCCGATCCTGTGCCTCGTCGGGCCTCCGGGCGTCGGCAAGACCTCGCTGGCCAAGTCGATCGCCAAGGCCACCGGCCGCGAATACATCCGTATGTCGCTGGGCGGCGTGCGCGACGAGGCTGAGATCCGCGGCCACCGCCGGACCTACATCGGCTCCATGCCGGGCAAGATCATCCAGTCGATGAAGAAGGTGAAGACCACCAACGCCTTCATCCTGCTCGATGAAATCGATAAGTTGGGTGCCGACTGGCGCGGCGACCCGTCCTCGGCCCTGCTGGAGGTGCTGGATCCGGAGCAGAACAATGCGTTCGGCGACCACTATCTCGAGGTCGATTACGACCTGTCCAACGTCATGTTCGTGACCACGGCCAACAGCCTGAACATGCCCCAGCCCCTGATGGACCGGATGGAAATCATCCGGGTCTCCGGCTACACCGAGGACGAGAAGGTCGAGATCGCCAAACGCCACGTCCTGCCCAAGGTGACGACCGAGAACGGTTTGACGCCGACGGAGTTCGTCGTGCCGGAAACCGCCATCCGCGATCTGATCCGCTACTACACCCGCGAGGCCGGGGTGCGGTCGCTGGAGCGGGCCCTGGGCGGCCTGGCGCGCAAGGCCGTGCGCGAGATGGCCCGTGAAAAGACGCTGTCGATCACCGTCGACGAAGAGCGGCTGGCCAAATATGCGGGCGTACGGAAATTCCGCTATGGCGAAACCGACGAGGAGGATCAGGTCGGCATCGTCACCGGCCTGGCCTGGACCGAGTTCGGCGGCGAGATCCTGACCATCGAGGCGATCAAGATGCCGGGCCGCGGCCGCATGACCGTGACCGGCAATCTGAAGGAGGTGATGAAAGAATCCATCTCCGCCGCCGCCTCCTACGTCCGGGCCCGGGCGCTCAGCATCGGCGTCAAGCCGCCGGCCTTCGAGAAGACCGATATTCACGTCCATGTTCCTGACGGCGCGACGCCCAAGGACGGTCCTTCGGCGGGCGTCGCCATGACCGTGGCCATGGTCTCGGTCCTGACCGGCATCCCGATCCGCAAAGACATCGCCATGACCGGCGAGATCACCCTGCGAGGTCGGGTCACCGCCATCGGTGGCCTGAAGGAGAAGCTGCTCGCGGCGCTTCGCTCGGGCATCAAGACGGTGCTGATCCCCGAGGAGAACGAGAAGGACCTCGCCGAGGTGCCCGACAATGTGAAGGGCGCGCTCGAGATCATCCCGATCAAGACCGCCGACGAGGCCCTGAAATGGGCCCTGACCGGCAGCCTGACCCCGGTCGAGTGGGACGAGGCCAGCGAGCCGCTGCCTACGGCGCCGCCGATCCAGGATCCTGGTGCCGCCGTCGCGACGCACTGATCAAAGCATGATCAAGAAAGAACCCCTCTCCCGGTGGGAGGGGGGTTGAGCGCACGACGGCGTCGCCGTCGTTCTTGCGCGAAAGGGTGAGGGACGTCTGCAGGGCGGCTTCTCCGCTACAACCAGCCCACTCTCATCCGGGGCGACGCGCCACCTTCTCCCAATGGGAGAAGGATCAGAGAGAATCCACCATTACCAGTTCGGCGTCGGCTTTCGCCGTGATGGTGATCTCCGCCTCGTCTACAATCGCGGCCCCGTCGCGGGCGTTCAGCGCCACGCCATTGACCTCGACCTCGCCGACGGCAGGGACCAGATAGGCACGGCGGCCTTCGGCGAGGCTGTAGGTCAGGCTCTCGCCCGCCTTCAGCGTCGCGCCCAGAACGCGGGCGTCGGCGTTGATGGCCAAAGACCCGAAATTTGCATCATCGTTCGGATCGCCCGAGGCCAGCACCGAGAACTGGCCGGTCCGATCGCTTTTCGGAAACACCTTCGCCCCCCAGCTGGGCGTCGCCCCGCGCTTGTCGGCCTCGATCCAGATCTGGAACAGCGTCGTGGTCTCGTCTTCGAGGTTGAACTCGGAGTGGCGCACCCCCGTGCCCGCGCTCATCACCTGCACGTCGCCGGCCCCGGTGCGGCCCTTGTTGCCCATCGAATCCTCATGGGTAATGGCCCCGGCGCGGACATAGGTGATGATCTCCATGTCGGCGTGGGGGTGGGGCGGAAAGCCCGATTTCGCCGCGATCTCGTCGTCGTTCCAGACCCGCAGCCGGCCCCAGCTCATGCGGCTGGCGTCGTAATACTCAGCGAAGGAAAAGTGGTGTCTGGCGTTCAGCCAGCCGTGGTTCGCGCCGCCGAGGCTGTTGAAGGGTCTGACGTCGATCATCACGCGATCTCCCTATGAGGCCCGCATCCGATGGCGCGCCGGTTGGGAAGCCATATAGGAAACAGTTGTAGTTACGAAAGAGGCTCAGCCTCCGGGCATGGCCTTGCGCAGCGCCTCGTTCATCCGGCCCTGCCAACCGGAACCCGTGGCGCGATAGCGTTCCAGCACATCGGCATCCACGCGCAGGGAGATGGCGCGTTTGGTCGGGCTGACTTGGGGGCCGCGCGACGGCGGGCGCGGCGTTTTTGGGAAGGCTTCGAACATCCACTCGGGAAACTGTTCGGGTCGAAGGGCCCGCGCGAAATCCTCCTCCGTCCACTCCGGATTATCGGGGTCGGTGAGGTCGGGCTCAAAGTCGTCCTCAAAAACGGCGGGCTGTTTAATGGGGTCGGACATAACGAACATATTCCTTGGCATGAGCCCGCCGAAGATTAATCGCCCTCCTGCGGTGGTCCCGATCGACGAAGATCAGGCAGAACGGCTTTCCTTCGATCGTCCCGAACGCGCGCCAGCGCGGCTCGCCGGGAAAGGGGTCAGGAACGACCACTTCGACAACCATGTCCTCGGCCCGACCAAGAGAAATTCCGTGCTTGGCCAGATTGGCCTCGTCCTTTCGGGGGTCGAAAGTTACCTTCATCGTATATACGATTTGCGTTTCGCCATCAACCGATCTGCGCCCGGTGCCTCAGCATCGCATCGGCCAGCACGCAGGCCGCCATCGCCTCGACCACCGGCACGCCGCGCAGGGCCACGCAGGGGTCGTGGCGGCCTTTGGTGCGGACCTCGGTCTCGGTCCCGTCGCGGGTGATGGTCTGGCCCGGTGTCAGGATGGAGGAGGTCGGCTTGAACGCCACACGCGCCGTCAGCGGCTGGCCCGTCGATATGCCACCCAGCACGCCACCGGCGTGGTTGGACAGAAACACCGGCAGCCCGTCCTCGCCCATCCGCATCTGGTCGGCGTTGTCCTCGCCCGACAGTTCGGCCGAACCGAAGCCCGCGCCGATCTCCACGCCCTTGACCGCATTGATCGACATCAGCGCCGCCGCCAGCTCGGCGTCCAGCTTGCCATAGACCGGCGCGCCCCAGCCGGCGGGCAGGCCCGTGGCTTCCAGCGCCACCACCGCGCCGATCGACGACCCCGCCTTTCGTACACCGTCCAGATAGTCTTCCCAGGCCGGGACGACCGCCGCCGAGGCCGCGAACAGGGCATTGTCGTACACAGAGTCAAAATCCACCGCCTCAGGCGCGATCCGGTGCGGACCCAGTTGCACCACCCCGGCGCGGATGCGTACCCCGTCGCCGAGTATCTTGCGCGCTACCGCGCCCGCCGCGACACGCAGGGCCGTCTCGCGCGCCGAGGACCGGCCGCCGCCGCGATGGTCGCGGACGCCATATTTGGCTTGGTAGGTATAGTCGGCGTGGCCGGGCCGGAAGGCGCGGGCGATCTCGCCATAGTCCTTCGAGCGAGCGTCCTCGTTGTCGATGTGGATGGCGATCGGCGTGCCGGTGGTCACCGGGCCGTTGCCGTCGTCGAACACGCCGGACAGGATGCGCGCGGTGTCGCTCTCCTGTCGCTGGGTGACGAACCGGCTGCCGCCCGGCTTGCGCCGGTCCAGCCACGGCTGAAGATCGGCCTCGGTCAGGGGGATCAGGGGCGGACAGCCGTCGATGACGCAGCCGATTGCCGGCCCGTGGCTCTCGCCCCAGGTGGTCACGCGAAACAGATGGCCGAAGCTGTTGTGGGACATGGAAACCTAGTGATGCAGCCGGGCGGCGCGCCCGTAACGCGCCGCAGCGTCGTTGAGGCGTCTGTCCCGGGTCCAAAGCATGATGTCGTCGGTTATCAGAACGGACGCCAGAAGATGGATGTCGATCCAGCCGAGGCCCGTTCCGTAATGTTTTCCCGCCTCCACCAACCGCATCACTTCCTCATCCTTTGCCAGCCTGGCCTGGTGAATGGCGTTCAGTTCCGCCAGTGTCTCTTCGCGTTTGGGCAGCCCACCCATGGCGAGCTCGCCAATTACCAACGGATGCATCCTTACGCGCTTTTGCGCGAGCCGTTCGGCCATCAAGGCGTCTGTGCTGCGGAAATGATCGGCCCAGACAGAGGTGTCCGCGAGTATGAGAGTCATTCGTCCTCGGCGACCCAGTGGCGTTTGCGAGGACCGGGTTCGAAATCCGGCTGGCTGCCTCCCATTTTGGCCAGGCGGCGAGACGCCTCACCGGAGATGTAGTCTTTCAAGGCATGACGGATGATTGCCGACGGCTCGTTCAACCCGCTGTATTCCGCTGCTTGCGCCAACAAGGCGTCGTCTATGGTGACCGTCGTTCGCACCGTCGCCTCCTGCATCAATCGACGCATCAATGATGCGCGGAATCGTGCCCCAACGCAACATCACGCCGCCATCCGGTCCGGCACCCAGACGCGGGTGAACCGGATCAGCAGGTCTTCCGCCGCTGACAGCGCGTCCTCGCAGGGCTGCAGCGTCACGAACAGATGGCCCTGCGGCCGGGGTCCGCGCGCGGGCAGGCCCAGCCCCTTCAGGCGCAATCGCAGCGGCTGATGACCCGCCACTATCCAGGTCGAGCGCTCGCCGTCATGGGTGTCGATCGTCAACCGCCCGCCGTCCTCCAGCAGGCGCGTCGGCACCGGACAGGTCATATAGATGTCGTCGCCGATCGCACCCAGGCCATCCGCGCCGCGGATCAGAACAGGCAGATAGAGGTCCTCGCCGTCCGCCGACGCGGCCTTCAGCCGCAGATGCTCTCCGGTACGCAGCCCGGCCGGAACGCGCACCCGCAGGGTTCGCCCGGCCAGACGGACCTCGGCGACGCCGCCGTCGATGGCGTCCCGGGGACTGATGGCGACCACCGGCGGGGAGGGGGGGCGAACCGTCGGCGCGGCAAGCGCCAAGGGTGCGGTGTGGGTCAGGATCACCCGCCAGGCGGCGATGACGCGGCGGAACCGGTCCTCATCGCCGCCGGGCAGATCGGGCCGCGCGGCCTTCACCGCCGCCCGGAACGCCAGGGTCAGGGCCGCGCCTTCCGCCGGACCCGTCAGGCCGAGCAGGGCATGGGCCTCGCGGAGAGAGGCGACCTCGGGATAGGGGCTTGCGCGCATCCGCCCACTAAGGCCCTCGACATGGTCAAGGCCGGGTTAACCGCCATGCCTCTCCCCACGGGGCGCGTGAAGGCCTATCTGGACGCCATGACCGTATCCGTGATCCCGTCCAGCCCGACCCGCGAAGAGTATGCGCGCGACTATGCCGCCGCCCTGGCCGCCAATGGCGACGAGACGATCTTCGATCGGGTCGAGCCGATCGCACTTTTCGTCGACTGGCTGGCGGACGCCCGAGGCCACGAAATCAACGACGCCAACGCCATGGCGCTATCGACCGTGGACGCGGACGGGGCCCCCGACAGCCGCATGGTGTTGTTGAAGGACGTCGATGATTGCGGCTTCACCTTCTATTCCAATAGCGAGAGCGCCAAGGGCATGCAGCTGGCCGGTCATGACCGGGCGGCCCTGCTGTTCCACTGGAAATCCTTGCGGCGACAGGTGCGGGTGCGCGGGAGCGTCGAGCCCGTGACTGCGGCCGAAGCCGACGCCTATTTCGCCAGCCGCGCGCGCGAGAGCCGGATCGGCGCCTGGGCCTCGGATCAGTCGCGGCCGCTGGAAGACCGGGCCACGCTGGAGCGGGCGGTGGAGCGCGAGACGGCGCGGTTCGAGGCCGGCGACGTGCCGCGCCCCGAGCACTGGACCGGCTGGCGTGTGGTCCCCGATCACGTCGAGTTCTGGCGCGACCGGCCGTTCCGCCTGCACGACCGGCTTCGTTTTGATCGGGCAGGGCAGGGCTGGAACCGGACCCGGCTGCAGCCCTGATCAAACAGCGTAGCGGGCCATGAAGGTTTCCACCGCATCGATGGCGATCTGATCCACGCCGCGGAGGGGCATGACCTCGTCGCCGGTGACCAGGGGCATGAAGAAAACGGGGTGCTCGATCATCCCCATCAACTGGCCGGCGGCCCATGACAGGCGCTCGATCTTCAGCTCGCCCCGTTCCGTCAGTTCGCGCAGGGCGTCCATCAACACGCCCCCGAAATCGCTCTTGCCGCGATCAAAGAACTGCATGGCCAAATCGCGGAACCGGGGGCGTTCGGCCATGACCAGACGGAAAACCGAGCGGATGAAAGGATCGGCCATGAAGCCCGCGTAGGCGATCGCGAAGCCCGTCAGTCGTTCGCGCGCCGGCCCGTCGACGGTGTGGACCCGCCGCATCTGGCGGTCGAAATCCCGGGCGGCGTCCTCGATGACGGCGGCGAACAGCGCCGCCTTGCCGTCGAACAGCATGTAGAGCGTGGCGGTCGATACGCCGGACTCACGGGCGATGGGTTCGATCCTGGACCCGGCATAGCCGTCCATGGTGAAGGCCTTGCGCGCGTGCCTCAGGATCGTCTCGCGCTTGGAATCCTGTGAAAGCGTGTCGCTGGGCCCGTGCATGAAACATCATCGCTCGCTGAAACGCCAAGGTGACGCTTCGAGCCGTCTGCGGCAAGGGCCGAAAATCGTCTGGTCTCAACCGGCGAGCATTCCGGCCAGCAGCGGGTGGGCCAGCACCGGCGCGACGAGGCGGACCACCGCCTGCGGATCTTCCAGACGCACGGCCGCCGTCGCGTCTGCCACGATGAAGTGGGCGTTGACCCGTGACGGCTCCGTCAGCCGCTCATGTCCCGGGCGGACGGTGGCCAGATACTGTCCGATCACGGAATCCGCGGTCCGGCCGCGTTCGGCCTGGTCTCGCAGCAGGCGCCGGATGAAGCGGATGTCGGCGGGGGTGTCGACGAACACCCGTATGTCGAACAGCTCGACCAGGGCGGGCGTGCACAGGACGTGGGTACCCTCGACGATCACGACCTCGGCCGCGCGCACCTGTTCGCCGCTCGTCTCGCGGCCGTGATGAATGAAGGAATAGACCGGCGCGACGATGTCCCGTCCCGCCTTGAGGGCCGAAAGGTCGCGCGCCATCAGCTCATGATCCCGCGCCGCGACGTCGTCGAAGTCGAAGGTGGCGGCGTCGAAGCCGGGCAGGCTGGCCGCGTCGCGATAATAGGAGTCCTCGCGCAGGAGCACGGCGGACCCGGCCGGCAGGACCGAGACCAGCGTCTCGGCCAGGGTGCTCTTGCCGGAACCGGACCCGCCGGTGATCGCGATCAGAATGGGCATCCGGCCTTCTAGGCCCCGGAAGCCGTCGCCGCCAAGGGGCGGGTTCAGCGAGGTGACGCAGCGTCACGTTGCCTAATGCCGACAGCCCCGATAAGCCTTGCTCAAGCGCCTCGGTCAGCAGGCGCAAACGAGGGAACGTACATGCTGGGTTTGATGCAGGACTGGCCGCTCACGGTCGACAAGATCCTCGATCATGCCAAGAACTGGCACGGTCACCGCGAGGTCGTGACCCGGTCGGTCGAAGGACCGGTCGTCCGCACCACCTATGCCGAAATCCACGCCCGGGCCAGGCGCGTCTCCAGCGTGCTGAAGGACTGGGACGTCAAGGTCGGCGACCGGATCGCCACCCTGGCCTGGAACACCAGCCGCCACATGGAGGTCTGGTACGGCATCATGGGCATCGGTGCCGTGTGCCACACCCTGAACCCACGCCTGTTTCCCGAACAACTGATCTACATCATCAACCACGCCGAAGACCGGATCATCTTCGTCGACCTGACCTTCATCCCGCTTCTGGAAGCCATCCTGCCGCACTGTCCGTCGGTGCAGCGGGTCGTGGTCATGACCGACGAGATGACGATGCCGGCGACGAAGCTGCCGGGTGCCGAATGCTATGAGGCCCTGCTGGGATCGGCGTCGGACGATGTCGTCTGGGGCGGGTTCGACGAACAGACCGCCTGCGGCCTCTGCTACACCTCGGGCACGACCGGCAATCCCAAGGGGGTGCTGTATTCGCACCGCTCCAACTTCATCCATACGCTGCTGGGCATGCAGTCCACGGTGCTGGGGCCGTCGCCGAAAGAGGTGATCCTGCCGGTGGTGCCCATGTTCCACGCCAACGCCTGGGGCATCGCCTTCGCCGGCCCGGCCTCGGGGGCCACGCTGGTCATGCCCGGCGCGCGCATGGACGGCGCCGCCATCTATGAGCTGATCGTGGCCGAGGGCGTGACCTTCTCGGCCGCCGTTCCGACAGTGTGGCAAATGCTGCTGACCCATCTGCGCGAGAACAAGCTGACCATCCCGACGGTCAAGCGCGTGATGATCGGCGGTTCGGCCGTGCCCGAAAGCCTGATCCGCGGCTTCCACGACGAGTTCGGCATCGAGGTGGTCCAGGGCTGGGGCATGACCGAGACCTCGCCGATCGGCACCATTTCGATCCTGACTCCCGAACTGGAGGCCCTGCCCTATGACGAGGGCATGAAGTGGAGGGTCAAACAGGGCATGCCGCCGCTGGGCGTCGAGCTCAAGCTCAAGAACTACGCCGGTCAGGAAATGCCGCACGACGGAACGACTTACGGCCGGCTGATGGTCAAGGGACCGACCATCTCGGCCTCCTATTTCAAGGATGAGGGCGGCGACATCCTCGACCACGAGGGCTTTTTCGACACCGGGGACGTCTCGACCATCGACGAGCATGGCTTCATGCAGATCACCGACCGCGCCAAGGACGTGATCAAATCCGGCGGCGAATGGATCAGCTCGATCGAGATCGAGAACATCGCCGTGGGCCATCCGAAGGTCGAACTGGCCGCCGTCATCGGCGCGGCGCACCCGAAATGGGACGAGCGGCCCGTGCTGGTCATCAAGCTCAAGCCCGGCGAGACCGGGAACAAGCAGGAGCACCTCGACTTCCTGCAGGGCAAGATCGCCAAATGGTGGATGCCCGACGACGTGGTCTTCGTCGACGACATCCCGCTGGGCGCCACCGGCAAGATCGACAAGAAGCTGGTCCGCGAGCGGATGAAGGACTACCGCCTGCCCACGGCGGGCTGATCGCATGGCGCGAGCCGAACGCGGCGGCGGCGGACTGGCGGCAGGGCTGACGGCCTTGACACTGGTCGCGCCGGTCCTGGTCGGCGTGGCGGCCTTCGGGACCCGCACCGGGGCGTGGAGCGTCGGCCTGGGCTATGACCTGCTGACCCGTCAGGTCGCCTTCGGCTTGTCGTTCGTCGGCGTGGCGGCCGCGCTTCTGCTGCTGGTTCTCGCCCTGCGTGGCAGACGGCTGCTCGCCTATGCGGCGATGGCGATGGTGGTGGCCGGCGCGACGCTGGGCGGCTTCGTCTGGCATGGCGCGCGTGTCGCGGCGGGGCCGGTCGAGGACGTCAGCACCGATCTGGCTGAAATTCCCGGCTTCGGACCGCTCCGCGATCGCCGTGGCGGACCGGGACCGGGACCCGGCGCGACCGTGGGCCTGGACACTTGTCCGGGCGCGATTTCCATTCCGACCCAGGCCTTGCCGGAGAGCGTCGTCTACGTGCTTCAGAACGCCGGGTTCGCCGTCGAGCGGGCCGGGGTGGCCGCCGTTTACGGAACACGCCGGGGCTTCTGGTTCGGCTTCAGTCATGACGTGGCCGTGCGCATCCGGCCGGGTCGGACCGACGTCCGCGTCGCAGCGCGGGACGCCCGTCCCCAAGGCGGCGAGGCCTGCCGCCTCGCGGCCGAAATCAGCGCTGCGCTGCGCGAGGCGGTCTGATCCTCAGGCCAGTCGCCATTCGGCGTCGATCGCAGGCGTCGGCGCGGCCCGAACCTCGCCCCTGCGCTCAAGGGTGATCAGATGCGCCCAGACCGACAGGCTCGCCGCGGGCCATAGCGTGCTGTCGACGCCCGCATAGAGGTCCGGAACCATGGCGGCGATGGTCGTCGCGCCCCGGCCCAGCCGCCGGACGATCTGCGCCTCGCGAGCGACCCGATGCGCGCGATAGGCGGCCAGGAAGGGCTTCGGCTCCGTGACCGGCGCGCCGTGGGTGGGCCACAGCGTCTTGAACCGGCGCGCGATCACCGCGTCCAGACTGTCCATATAGGCCGTCATGTCTCCGTCTGGCGGGGCTACGATGGTGGTCGACCAGCCCATGACGTGATCGCCGCTGAACAGGGCGTTCTCCTCGCGCAGGACAAAGGCCAGGTGATTGGACGCATGACCCGGCGTGGCCATCGCCTCCAGGCTCCAGCCGTCGCCCGCGATGATCTCCCCGCCCTCCAGGACGACGTCGGGCGCGAACGTCTCGTCGTCATCCTCGTCCAGAGCCGCCGAGGCGTGGGTCGTCCGGGCCGGGGGCTTGGCCGCCAGGATCGGCGCGCCCGTGGCCGTGGCGAAGGGGCGGGCGAGGGGGGCGTGGTCTCGGTGGGTATGCGTCACCAGCACATGGCTGACGCTCTGTCGGTCCACGGCGCGCAGCAGGGCGTCGAGATGCGCCGCGTCCAATGGGCCGGGATCGATCACCGCCACGCCTTGGCCGGGCTGGTCACCCCCCACGATATAGGTCCCGGTGCCGGTGAAGGTGAACGGTCCGGGGTTGCCCGCAATCACCCTGCGGATCAGCGGCGAGACCTGATCCACCTGGCCACAGGCAAAGTCAAAGCCGCGCACGAAGGGGATCATTCGCGCGCCGTCCCGTCGCGGCCCGGCCCTTGCGTCAGGACTTCGCAAACCTTCCGTGGAGTGCCCGACTTGGCCGTATCCCTCGCCCTGGCTGTCCCAAATCGGCTCCAGCCCATCGCGGCGCTCTTCCTCTGTCTCATGGCGGCGCAACTGGCCGTGGCCGCCTGCACCCCGGAACCGGTACCTTACGCCGTCCGGACGGCGATGAGCCGCTGAAATCTCAGAGCGGTAGCCGGCTCAGGTCATAACCGGCACCGGCGGCAGCGGCCCGCAGTTCGTCCGGATCCACGCCTCGCACCCGTTCCGACATGGCCCAGGCCGCTGCCGATCGGGTCCCTGATCGGCAGAACATCACCGTCGGCAGACCGTCAGCCAACACGTCCCCCACCGCAGCGGCCTGGGCAGGTCCGGGCATGCCGGACACCGGAATCCAGGAGAAGGACAGACCGGCTGTCCGCGCCGCTGCCTCCATCTCGGCCGCTGTGGGCTGGCCCGGGTCCTCGCCGTCCGGTCGATTGCTGATGATCCGCTGGACGCCGGCGGCCGACAACTCGGCCAGAGTCTCCGGCGCAAGCTGCGGTGACGCCCAGACGGTCGCTGAAAGTGCACGGGGGCTCATCGCTATTGCCTCCGGACGCGAACGGCGCGGCTGCTGCCGACCGTCAACAGGAAGCTGCCCATCGCCGCCTTGCCCACCCGCACCGGCTGGCCGGGGCGGTTCTGGAAGCGGACGGGCTCATAGTCGATCTGGCGCCAGACGCTGCCGTCGGCCAGGCGGAAGACCCACCGGCCCTCGCCCACGATTGCGGCACTCTCCAGCGTGGTCTCGATCGCGTTGATTTCGGCACCCCCGTCCATCCCGAACAGGCGCGGCATGGACGCTATTCCAAAACCGAACAGCTGGCGGCGGGTCTCGGCGACCCCGGCCTGGTCGAGGATGACCACCTCGCCTTGGCGTTCGGCGGTGTCCAGCGCCCCGGCCGCAGTGTCGAAACAGATCAAACGGGCCGCATTGTCAGCCAAGCTCCGGCAGGCCATCAATCGCGCCAGCGTTTCGGGGCGTTCCTGCGCCGGGGCCGGCTGGCCCGAGAGGGCCGAGGCCGCCGCCAGGGCCGCCAGGCTGGAAATCATTGACATGGGTCCAACTTCGATAATGCGCGCGGCCGGGTGCCCGAGCTCAGTCGATCAAGACGGCCGCAGGGTCAACTCCCGGCCGGCGACGGTGTCTGTGTCGGTATCGTGGCCTAAATACGACACTCGCGCTTCGACGGGGTTACAGTCTTGTAATTTGACTGGCGAATACCGCCGGGCACTGCATAATCCACCATGACTGCGGACGGGATTCTGTCCGCGGGGGGAAGCGAATATTCCATTTCCAGCGCCGCGACGTCCCAGTATTCCGTCGGCGTCGAACATTCAGGAGACGACCTTGAGAACTCAGAAAATCCGGAATCGACTGCTGTCGACGACGATTATCGGCGGATTCGCCGCTCTCGCCTTCGCCGCGCCGGCCATGGCCCAGGACGCGGGTCCAACCGCAGCCCAGGACTCCGGACAGGAGCTCGAGGACGTCGTTGTGACCGGTTCGCGCATCCCGCAGGCCAACCTGGTCACCACCAGCCCCGTCACTCAGGTGACGGCCGAGGACATCGACGTCGCGGGCGTGACCCGGGTCGAAGACCTGATCACCCAGCTGCCGCAGGCCTTCGCCGCCCAGAATTCGACGGTGTCGAACGGTTCCTCGGGAACGGCCACGGTGTCGCTCCGCAACCTCGGCTCGTCGCGCACCCTGGTGCTGATCGACGGTCGCCGGATGGGCTACGGCTCGCCGAACGACGACGCGGCCGACCTGAACCAGATCCCGGAACAACTGGTCGAACGC
>NZ_JBDNHO010000046.1:0-22059 GCF_041688735.1 Brevundimonas sp. | reverse complement strand
TGCGAGCCGCCGCCGAGACCACAATGACGGGCCTCTGGGACCGCATCGGCGATATCCTCAAGGCCTTCACACCCCAGGAATGCGCCAACTACTTCCGGCATGATGGCTATACGTCAACTTGAGCGGCGAACGCTCTAGGCGGTCACCGACGCGAGGAGCGGCTTCAGTGGTGGCGTAGGCTTGCGAGGCCACCAGCAGCGTTCCGGCCGCAATGGCCGCAATGGTCTTCTTCATCGGTCGGGTTTCCTTAAGCTATGGTTTTGTCGTCACGAATGCCAACTCGGAGATTGGCCGAGAGTTCCAATCTCATCACATTGTATTAGAAACGCGCACAATTTGTCACCGCCCCGCAAGGCTACTGCTTTAGCTTATGGCTGCACAACCTCAGGAGCGCGTCCAGCGTCGCAATAATATCACAGCCCGCCACACCTGGAAGTCAGGCGTTGCCGGGGGAAAACGTGTGGTGCCGGTTGCAGGAATCGAACCCGCGACCTTCGGTTTACAAAACCGCTGCTCTACCAGCTGAGCTAAACCGGCGTCCGTGTGAACGGGCGGCTCTTATGCTGGCGAGTGGCGGTCGATGCAAGACGATCAGGCGCCGGACTACGTTGGCAGTCTCCCGATGATGGCACCGCCCAAGGCACAGACCATACGGAGATGGCTCCAGTCGGTGGGCCGGCTGCGCTTTATCGCCCGTCGGGACAAGAACGGCGTTCAGTCCAGCGCCGCAGCGATGCGGTCGGCGAGGGCGCGCAGGGCATCGGTTTCGGCCATCGGGGTGTGGCCGTGGCCCTTCAGGCCGCGGTCGGCCCAGCGCGGGACCACGTGGAAATGCAGGTGGAAGACGGTTTGAGCTGCCGCGGCGCCGTTCAACTGCACGATCTGAAAGCCTTCGGGCTGGAGGGCCTTTTCGACAGCGCGGGCGGTGCGCTGGACGGCGGCTGTCAGGCGGACAAGGGCATCGGGTTCGATCTCGAGCAGGGACTGGGCCGTCGACGTCTTGGATATGACCAGGACATGGCCCTCGGACTGCGGGAAGACGTCCATAAAGGCCAGGACGTGGTCATCCTCCCAGACCTTCACCGCCGGAATTTCGCCACGCAGGATCCGGGCGAAGATGTTGTCGGGGTCGTAGGGATGGTGAAGACTCATCGCATGCTCCGTCTGTCGGTGGCACGGTAGCGGACGGCGCCGGGAGAGGGGAGCCCCGGGGCCAGTTCCGCGTTAATGTGACGCTGGAGCGAAATCGGTCTTGATGGACGCAGTCCAACAAGATTCAGATTTCGCTTCCGCATGATTCTGGACCATTTTTTGGATTCAGGTCGATTCGACCCGAAGCAAAAATTGTCTAGAGTCGGGAGATGTCCATGCTGCGTTTCATCGTCCAGTTCCTCGTCACGGCCTTCGCGCTGTGGCTCGCGGCCCAGGTCGTGCCGGGGGTGGGTTTCGAGGACACCGGGTCGCTGCTGCTGGCCGCGATCCTGCTGGGAATCGCCAATGCCGTCGTTCGGCCGATCCTGACGGTGCTGACTTTCCCGCTGACGATCATTACCTTCGGACTGTTCCTGCTGGTGGTGAACGCGGCGGTGATCGGCCTGGTGGCGGCGCTGCTGGGCGGGTTCGTGGTCGACGGCCTGATGGCGGGCATCGGCGCGGCGGTCGTCACCGGTATCGTCAGCTGGATCGCCGGCTGGTTCATCGGCGGCGACAAGCGGCGCGACGACTGAGCTTTCAGCTGTCGTCCCGGTAAGGCGACAGTTCGGCGGTCATGGCCGTCAACTGGGCGTCGACCGCTGCGCGTTCGCCGTCCAGATAGCGGGCCACGGGCTCACGCAGCGCCGGGTCGGCGATCCAGTGGGCGGAATAGACAGGGCTGGGCAGGTAACCGCGCGCGATCTTGTGCTCGCCCTGCGCCCCGGCCTCGACCCGCGACAGGCCCCGCGAAATGGCGAAGTCGATGGCCTGATAGTAGCAGAGCTCGAAATGCAGGAAGGGCACGTCTTCGAGCGCCCCCCCCTGGCGGCCGTACAGGGCGTCGCGGCCGATGAAATTCAGGGCCCCGGCGATAGGCGCGTCGTCGCGAAAGGCCATTACCAGGGCGATGCGATCGGCCATGGTCGCGCCGACCCGGCTGAAGAAGTCGCGGGTCAGATAGGGGCGACCCCATTTGCGGCCACCGGTGTCTACGTAGAAGGCGAAGAAGGCGTCCCAGTGGGCCTCGGTGATCTCCGCGCCGGTCAGGACACGGATATCGAGCCCGACCCGGGCCTCGCGCCGCTCGCGTCGGATGGTCTTGCGGCGGTTGGATGACAGGGCGGCCAGGAAATCGTCGAAGGTCGCATAGCCACCGTTGCGCCAGACGTACTGCATGTCTTGGCGCAGCAGCAAGCCGGCCTCGCCCATGGCGTCCCATTCCGGCGCGGTCGGGAAGTTGACGTGCAGTGACGAAACGCCGAGCCGTTCGACGAGGGCCATCGCGCCCCCCAGCAGCGCTTCGCGGACCGTGGCGGCGTCGGCGTCCGGATGGGCGAGGAAGCGGGGTCCGGTCGCCGGCGTGAAGGGCACGGCACCCAGAAGCTTGGGGTAGTAACGGCCGCCGGCGCGCTGATAGGCGTCGGCCCAGGCGTGATCGAAGACGTATTCGCCCTGGCTGTCGCCCTTGAGCCAGAGCGGCATGACGCCGAGGACGCGGTCCGCCTCGTCGCGCAGGGCCAGATGGCGACCGGCCCAGCCCTGTCGCGGGGCCGCGCTGCCCGAGGCCTCGCAGGCGTCGAGAAAGTCGTAGGAGACGAACGGATCGCCGGTGGACTGCGCGCAGCCGTCCCAGGCCTCGCGGCCTATGTCGGCGATCCGGTCGTGAACGTGGATTTGCAACACTAGTTCCGCTCATCCCCGCGAAAGCGGGGACCCAGTGCTTTGGGCGTTCCTGCAGGACCGCCTTGGCACATCTGGTGATCACTGAAAGCCCGCCCTACGAAAGGACTGGATCCCCGCTTTCGCGGGGATGAGCGGAATGTGGGGTCTGTTCGCAGGATCAGCGAACCTCGACGATGGCGTCGACTTCGACGGCGAAGCCGAGCGGGAGCTTGTAGACGCCGACGGCCGAACGGGCGTGACGGCCCTTGTCGCCGAAGACCTCGACCATCAGGTCCGAACAGCCGTTGACGACGGCGGGGATGGCGATGAAGTCGCCCGCGGCTTGAACGAAGCCACCCAACTTTACGATGCGCACGACGCGTTCCAGATCGCCGTCCAGGGCTGCGGATATCTGGGCCAGCAGGTTGACGCCGCACATGCGGGCAGCCGCCTGGGCTTGCTCCGGCGAGACGTCGTCACCGACGGTGCCCTTGATGCCGCCCGAAGCGTCGTTCGACAGTTGGCCCGAGATGTGGACCAGATCGCCGCTCCGCACATAGGGCACATAGTTGGCCACCGCCTTGGCGGGTTCCGGCAGATCGATGCCGAGTTCGGCGAGGCGGGCGGCGACGGTCATGGGCAAGCTCCTGCTAATCTGGACGCGGTTTAGCGCGCCGCGAGCGCCGCGTCAGCCCTTCAGCGCGCGACCCGCGACAACGGCTCCCGCGCCGAACCTGGCGCGGAGGGCGTCGATGGCGGTTTCGGTTTTGAGGGTTCGGGATTCAGTTGTCTGGAACAGGGCGGGCGCGTCTACGGCGTCGATGACCTCGCCCATGCCGATGCCGATCAGGCGGTAGGGTATGCCCAGTTCCGGCCCCATCAGCCGACGGCCCGCGGCGAAGAGGGCACGGGCCGTCTGAACCGGTTCGGGCAGGCTGATCCGGCGTGTGATGATCTTGAAGTCCGTACGCCGAAGCTTGAGCACCAGTACCCGGCTGGCGACGCCGTCGCGGCGGGCCTTTGAGGCCAGTTTTTCGCACAGGGGCCAGAGTTCGGCCTCGAGGTCGCCGGCGCTGGTCAGGTCCGCGTTGAAGGTGGTCTCGGCGCTCATCCCCTTGCGTTCGCGGTCCGGATTGACGGCGCGGGCGTCGCGGCCGTGGGCGAGGTCGGACAGGCGCAGGCCGGTCTCGCCATAGCGTTTGATCAGATCGCGCGGGTCGGCGGCGGCCAGATCGCCCACGGTGGCGAAGCCGTCGCTCTGCAGGGTTTTGCGAAACACCGGCCCGACGCCGGGCAGGATGCCGACCGGCCTGGGAGCCAGCAGCGCCTTGGCTTCGGTGCCGATGACCGAGAAGCCGCGCGGCTTGTCGAGTTCGGAGGCGATCTTGGCCAGGAAGCGGTTGGTCGCCAGGCCGATGGAGACGGTCAGGCCGGTCTCGTCCTCGATCTGCTTCTGCAGGCGGATCAGTTGCCAGGCGGGACAGCCGCCGTTCAGGCGTTCGGTGCCCGCCAGATCGAGCCAGGCCTCGTCCAGCGACAGGGTCTGGACCAGGGGCGTCAGCTTTTCGACGGCTCCGAAGATGCGCTCGCTCTCCGCCACGTATTTGCGAAAATCGGGCTTGATGACCACGGCGTCGGGGCAAGCCTTCAACGCCTTGAACATGGGCATTGCCGAGCCGACGCCGTACAGGCGGGCGACGTAGCAGGCGGTGGAGACGACGCCCCGGTGTCCGCCGCCGACGATGACCGGAAGGTCGCGCAGCTCGGGCCGGTCGCGCTTCTCCACCGAGGCATAGAAGGCATCGCAGTCAAGGTGGGCGATATGCAGGCTGTCAAGTTCAGCGTGGCTAACGACCCGGCGCGAGGCGCAACGCGGGCAGCGCTGGACGCGGTCCGGACCGGACCATAGACACTCCCGACAGATGGCCTTGATGGCCAAGGTGCGCGCTCTCCTGTCCGCTTCACCCCAACTTAAGACTGGCCGGGTCAGAGTGCACCCGAAGAAGGCGAAAAGCCTCAGCGCATGTCGCGCGATTTTCGAGAGGCGAACAGGCCGGGTGATCATGTCGAAGACAGTCCTCATCGTCGAGGATAACGAGCTGAACATGAAGCTGTTTCATGATCTGCTCGATTCCCAGGGGTACAAGACCCTCCAGACCCGCGAGGGTCTGGAGGCGCTCGCCTTGGCGCGCGAGCATCGTCCCGATCTGATTCTGATGGACATCCAGCTGCCCGAGATCAGCGGCCTGGAAGTCACAAAGTGGCTGAAGGACGACGAGGAACTGAGCCACATCCCGGTCATCGCCGTCACCGCCTTCGCCATGAAGGGCGACGAGGAGCGGATCCGGCGGGGCGGCTGCGAGGCCTATATCTCCAAGCCGATCTCGGTGGTGCATTTCCTCGAGGTCGTCCGCACACATCTGTTCCAGCCCGAGGTCGCGCTGTGACCGCACGGATTCTGGTGGTCGACGACGTCGAGCCGAACGTCAGGCTGCTCGAAGCCAAGCTGACGCTGGAATACTATGAGGTGATGACCGCCTGCGACGGCGCGACGGCGCTGGAGATCGCCTCGGAGGAACGGCCCGACATCATTCTGCTGGACGTCATGATGCCCGGCATGGACGGGTTCGAGACCTGCCGACGGTTGAAGGCCGATCCTGTGACGCGCCACATCCCGGTGGTGCTGGTCACCGCGCTGGACGGTCGCGAGGACAAGATCAAGGGGCTTGACGCCGGGGCCGACGACTTCGTCACCAAGCCGATCGACGACGTCATCCTGTTCGCGCGCGTCAAATCTCTGGTGCGGCTCAAGTCCGTGATGGACGAGATGCGCGAGCGCGAGGAAACCGGACGCCGGATCGGCGTGGACACCGACGGCGCGGGGCGTTTGCGCGGCTTGGGCGGGCGGGTGCTGATCGTCGACGACAATGCGCGTCAGTCGAAGATGATGATCGAACACCTGTCCACTGAGCATCGGACGATGGTCGAGACCGATCAGGCGGCAGCCCTGATCGCCGCGCGCGGCCCCATCGACCTGATGATCGTCAATGTGTCGAGTTCGGAGTTCGATGGCCTGCGCTTCGTGGCCCAGGTGCGTTCGACGGAGGCGGCGCGCCGCACGCCCATCCTGGCGGTGGTCGATCCGGCCGATCGGCCGCGTCTGGTGAAGGCGCTGGAGTTGGGGGCCAACGACATCCTGCCGCGCCCGGTGGACCCGGAAGAGCTGCAGGCCCGGGCGCGAACCCAGGTCAAGCGCAAGCGCTACGCCGACTTCCTCAAGGAAAAACTGGATTACAGTCTGGAGATGGCCGTCACCGACGCCCTGACCGGACTGCACAACCGCCGCTACATGGCCGGGCAGTTGCAGGCCCTGGTCAGCCGGGCGGGGCAGGGCGGCGACGTCGTGGCCGTGCTGGTCATGGACATCGACCATTTCAAACTGGTCAACGACGGCTTCGGCCACGACGCGGGCGACGAGGTTTTGCGCGAGTTCGCGGTGCGGCTGGCGACCAACGTGCGGGCCATCGACCTGCCGTGCCGGTTCGGCGGCGAGGAGTTCGTCGTCGTGATGCCGGGCGCGACTCTGGAAGACGCCACGCGCGTGGCGGACCGCATCCGCCGCGATGTGGCCGCCCAACCCTTTCCGATCATGGGGGGCGAGGAAGGCCTGACGATCACCGTCTCGGTGGGTGTGGCCGCCACCAGCGGCCCCGACGATACGCCGGAGGCCCTGCTCAAGCGGGCCGACGAGGGCGTATATGAGGCCAAGGGCCGGGGCCGGAACCAGGTCATCGCAAGGGCGGCATAGGGCGTTTGAGCGGGCGATTGCGCGGCGGCCGGTGTCTGCTTTCGACCGAGGCCGCGTTCTCACACGGCCTCCACCCACAGCGGACATTCCCGATGCTGCCTTCCAACAGCCTTCGCAGCCCAAAGCAAAACGCCCGGCCTTTCGGCCGGGCGTTTCACAAATCGGTCTGTGGCGAGATCCTACTTGATCTTGCCTTCCTTGAACTCGACGTGTTTGCGCACGACCGGGTCGTATTTCTTGACGACCATTTTCTCGGTCATGGTCCGGGCGTTCTTCTTGGTGACGTAAAAGAAGCCCGTGTCGGCCGAGGAGTTCAGGCGGATCTTGATTGAAGCCGGTTTGGCCATCGGAATTACCTTTGCGACGGCGAAAGCCGCTAAAATGCGAGGCGCGGAACATACTCAGGGACGCCCGGAAGTCAACGGCATCCGCCGCGTTGTATGCCGGTGCCTTCGCGCGCAGGGTGGAGACATGAAACACATCGCCCTGATCGCCGCCGCCGTGCTGTCGCTGAACGCCTGCGCCACGGCTCCAGAGCCTGCCTCGCCGCAGGACGTTTTCATGGCCCGGCTGAACGCCCTGTGCGGGCAGAGGTTCGAGGGGCGGGTGGTCACGTCTGACCCCGCCGACGCCGGTTTCGCCTCGTCGCGCCTGCTGATGCATGTGCGCGACTGTGCCGCGAACGAAGTACGAATCCCCTTCTGGGTCGGCGAGGACCACTCGCGGACCTGGGTGATCACCCGCACCAGTAAGGGCGTGCGGCTGAAGCATGACCACCGTCACACGGACGGGACCGAGGACGCCCTGAGCCAGTACGGCGGCGACACCGCGGATCACGGCACGGCGCGGCGGCAGGCGTTTCCGGTCGATCAGTTCTCGATGGCCATGTTCTCTCGCCAGGACCGGGCGGTGTCGAACACCAACGTCTGGGCCGTCGAGGTCGAGCCGGGTGAGGTCTTCGCCTACGAATTGCGCCGTCCCGAGGGGCGGTTCTTCCGCGTCGAATTCGATCTGGCCCGCCCGGTGGCCAACCCGGTTCAGTAGACATTGAGCGGAGCCGCTGAAGTTTCCCCAACCCGTCATTCCGGGGCCGCGTAGCGGAACCCGGAACCCAGGGGTCTGAACTCGTAAGTGGAGGGTGTGGCGCCGAGCCCTGAATGTCGCTTGCAGCTAGGACTCGACGCCTTTCCAGCCGGACAGGGGGTGAACCGTCGCGCAGGTCGGGCTTCCGTCCTTGCCGCGTCCCGGCAGTTCGACCTCCAGCACAACCCCGTCACGGGCGCGGTCCAGCAGTGCCGGTGGGATGTCGTGGATGTCGATCTTGGCGCGCCGCGACCACGGACTGGCATGATCCCCGCGGACTGACCGATGCGGATGTAGACGAAGCGACGCATGGGTCCCTCACGGCGGACGAAGGGGCCGAGGACGCGGTTGTCCGCCGACAACCGGATGGGCACGTCGAAGGACAGAGGCGCGTCGGTCGCCGTGACGGGGTCGAGGCGCGCGTCGTCTTTCTGCAGGCTGTAGCGGACCCCGGGAACGGGGTCGGCCAGGGTCAGTCGCAAGGTGATCGCCGCGTCGGCCATGCCGCTCAGTCCCTGTGCTCGATGACATGCCGCCCGCCGGCCCAGCGGACAAAGGGGACGGGACGGTTCGGATGGGTCAGGCGCTCTGACACTTCAGCCAGAACGAACCGGGTGATGGCGGGCAGGTCCAGCGCGCGGGCGGCGGTCAGCGGCAGCCAGGCGATCTCTTCCAGTTCGCCCGACCCCGCCGTCGGCTCTGGATGCAGCAGGGCGCGGGCGTCGGACGTGAAGAAGCGGGCGTCGAAACGTCGGGTGCGGCCCGGCGGGGTGATGGCGCGGGCGACATAGGACAGGGCGGCCAGGTCGGGCAGGGCACCGACAGCCCTGAACTCGCGCCACGGCCCGGCGACCGACGCCACGGGCGCGGGCTCGGCCAGCAGCAGGCCGGTTTCCTCGAAGGTTTCGCGCACCGCCGTCAGGGCCAGGGCACGGGCGCGGCGAGCGGGCATCTCGCGGGTCAGGCGGGCCATCTCCGGGCCGGGCGGATCATTCGCCGAGGTCGCCGCGAAGTCCGAGCGGTCGATGCGACCGCCGGGGAACACCCATTTCGCCGCCATGAAGACATGGCCCGGCGCGCGACGGCCCATCAGCACCTCGGCCTCGCCCTTGCGGACCCGGGTCAGGATCAGGGTGGCGGCGTCCTTTGGCCGCTGCCGGCCGCCGACGACAGGGGCGTCGGCGAGGTCCTGGGCGGGATCGAACGGCTGGGTCATTCCAATCCTCCCACTTTGGGGGAGGGGGACCATGCGCAGCATGGTGGTTGGGGCTCACCGCAAAAGCCGGCGTGTGGGGCCGGCCCCCTCCACCGCTTCGCGGTCCCCCTCCCCCGGTGCGGGAGGATGGTGGACGGGTTCATCACCGCCGCTTGCCCTTGCGGACGCCCTTCATGCCGCCCGAGGGACGCCCGCCGCTGGGCGGTTTGGGCCCACCCGGACGCTTGTCGCCGCGCTTGGGAAAGCCGCCGCCGCCGGGGCCTCTGGCACGCACGCCCAGTCGAGGCGCGGGGGCGTTCGGATCGCGCGGCGATGGTTCGGACAGCATTTCGAACACCAGGCCGCCGGTGATCGGCGTGGCCTCGCGCAGCTTGACCTCGACGGTGCGTCCCAGCGTCCAGCGCGAGCCGCTGCGTTCACCGACGAGGGCGTGGGACTTGTCGTCGTGGTGGAAATATTCGCCGCCAAGCGACGAGACGGGGACGAGGCCGTCCGCGCCGGTCTCTTCCAGCCGGACGAACAGGCCGAAGCGGGTGACGCCGGTGATGCGGGCGGGAAAGGTCGCGCCAATCCGTTCCTGAAGGAAGGCGGCCATGTAGCGGTCCATGGCGCCGCGCTCGGCGGCCATGGAACGGCGCTCGGTCATGGTCACCTGCTCGGCGATGGACGGCAGTTCGGCGATCTCGCGGTCCGTCAGCCCATCCTGGTTTCCCTTGGGACCCAGCCCCAGCGCCCGGATCAGGCCGCGGTGGACGATCAGGTCGGAATAGCGCCGGATCGGCGAGGTGAAGTGGGCGTAGCGGTCGAGGTTCAGGCCGAAATGGCCGACGTTCTCGGCCGAATAGACGGCCTGCATCTGGGTGCGCAGGACCACCTCGTTGACGACCTCGGCGTGCAGGCCGTCGCGGGTCTCGTCCAGCAGCTTGTTGAACCGTTTGGTCGTGGCCGGTTCGCCCTTGGTCCACGGCTTGTCGATGGTCTGCAGGAAGTCGCCGAGATTGAACAGCTTCTCCTGGCTGGGCGCGTCGTGGACGCGATAGAGCAGGGGGGTGCGCTTCTGCTCCAGCGTCTCGGCGGCGCAGACGTTGGCCTGGATCATCATCTCCTCGATCAGCCGGTGGGCCTCGAGGCTGACGCGCGGCTCGATCGATATGATCTGGCCCTCCGGGTTCATGCGGATGCGGCGTTCCGGGCTCTCGATGGCCAGGGGGCTGCGCTTCAGCCGGCCCTTGAGCATGGTCCGGTAGGCGTTCCAAAGGGGATAGAGGATGGCCTCCATGATCGGGCCGGTCGTGTCGTCGGTCCCGCCGCCCTTCTCGACACCGTCGATGGCGGCCTGGGCCTGTTCGTAGCTCAGCTTGGCCTGGGACCGCATCAGACCGCGCACGAATTTGTGCCCGGTCTTGCGGCCGTCCTTGTCGAAGACCATCCGCACGGCGATGCAGGCGCGGTTCTCGCCCTGTTTGAGGCTGCACAGGCCGTTCGACAGTCGCTCGGGCAACATCGGCTCGACGCGGTCGGGGAAGTAGGTGGAGTTGCCCTTGTCGCGCGCCTCGCGGTCGAGGTTCGTGCCGGGCCGTACGTAAGCGGCGACATCGGCGATGGCGACCCAGACGATCCAGCCGTCGGCGTTCCTGGGGTCCTCGTCGCGCATCGCATAGACGGCGTCATCATGGTCGCGCGCATCGGCCGGGTCGATGGTGATCAGCGGCAGGTCGCGCAGGTCCTCGCGGCCCTTCAGCGACGGCAGTTCCTGATCCTCGGCCTCCTTCTCGACGGCCTCGGAGAAGCCCATCGGGACATTGTGGGTGGCGATGGCGATCAGGGAGGCGGCGCGCGGGTCGTCCTCGCGGCCGATCTTTTCGAGGATCTTGCCGCGTTTGGGTCCATAGCGCTGGTCGCCCTTCTCGATCGCTGCGACCACCAGATCGCCGTCGCGCAGACCCTCGGCCTGGGCGTGGGGGACCAGCAGCACGTCCTTCGAGCGGCGGTCGACGGGTTCGACCCGGACCTCCTTGTTGGATTTGCGGATCACGCCGAGGACGCGGTTTGCGTCGGTGTCCAGCACCTTGACGACGCGGGCTTCCCAGCCGTCCTCGCCGCGCGTGAACTTGGCCAGGACGCGCGCGCCGAGGCCCGGCGCGGGTCCGGTCTTGCCCGTCTTGTCGGGGACCAGGACGGCGCGCGGCGCGTCGGCGGAGGCCTCGACCAGACGCACATACAGTTCGCCGTCGATGTCGCGTTCGATAACATCGGCCACGCCGACTGGCGGCAGGGCGCCGACTTCCGAGAAGCCCTTGCGGCCGCGCTTGCCGAGTTTGCCGTCGGCTTCGAGCTCGCGGATCATTTCGCGCAGCATGCGCCGCTCATTGCCCTTGAGGCCAAAATGGCGGGCGATGTCGGCCTTCTCGGCCGTTCCCGCCTCGCGCAGGAAGGCGATCAGGGTGTCTTTGTCGGGCAGGCCGGCGGGGGGCCTTTGTGTGGATTTTGTCATTCAGTCTTTCTATACGCCGAGTCTACGGCGGGATTGATACAGGCCACGTCCACCGCATCCGCGGCGCGGGCCAGGTTGTTGTCGAGTGTCACCAGACGGGCATCGAGCCTTCGGCAAATCGCCAGGTGAAACGCATCCGGCGCGCGAAGTTTGAGATCGAAGCGACGGACCAGAAGCGTGGTTTCGCGGACGTCCAAAGCGTCGAGAGAAGCGGGTTCACCGGCTTCCCGCACCCAGTCGTCCAAATGTTCAAGCAAGGCCTGTGCCTCGCTCAAGGTTCTTCGCCTCATTCTGAGCAGACGAGAGATGGCAGAGGAGACTTCCGCAACCCCGAAGTCACTGACGACCGGCGGGGCGTCGGCAGCAGCGATAAAGGCGTTGACCGGTTCGCGAGCCGGTTCGTCCAGCAACACGGCGGCCAGGGCACTGGTGTCGAAATAGTCGATCACTCCTCCGGCTCTCGCTCCAGATTGATCAGCTCGACCGCCGTCATGCCGATGGGCGGAAGTTTCGCCGCGCGGGCAGAAATCTCCAGAAGCCGCGCCTTGCGCTCATCCCAGGTCAGGCTCTGGATCGGTCTTATCTCCGCCACGGGCTTGCCGTGCCGGGTGATTACCACGCGCTCGCCCTCCTCGACACGGTCGAGCAGGGCGGTGAATTTGTTCTTGGCCTCGGCCACGCCATAGGTCGCCATCTGTAGATCTCCCGTTCTGGCCATAAGTATAGCTATAATTTATGCGTCTGTCAGCGGTTGTTCGGAGACCGTCCCGCGCCTAGCTTCCGGCGCGAAGTCCCCCGGAGTTTGTAAATGTCACTGGCCGCCACCCCCGTCCTGTCCGGTCCGACCGGCTCACTGCTGGACCTGATCGGCAAGACGCCGATGGTGGAGGTGACGAAGATCGACACCGGCCCGTGCCGTCTGTTCCTGAAGCTGGAGGCCCAGAACCCGGGCGGGTCGATCAAGGACCGCATCGCCCGGTCGATGATCGCGGCGGCGGAAGACGAGGGGTTTCTGAAGCCCGGCGGGACCATCGTCGAGGCGACGGCCGGCAACACCGGTCTGGCGCTGACGCTGGTGGGTCAGGCCAGGGGGTACAAGGTGCTTCTGGTCATCCCGGACAAGATGTCCAAGGAAAAAATTCAACATCTCAGGGCCATGGGGGCCGATGTTCGCCTGACACGTTCGGACGTGCCGCACGGGCATCCGGAATATTACACCGACATGGCCGAGCGACTGGCGCAACGGATTCCGGGCGGATTCTACGTCAACCAGTTCGCCAACGACGCCAACTCCCTGGCTCATTTCCAGACCACGGGGCCGGAAATCTGGGAGCAGATGGATCACAAGGTCGACGCCTTCGTCGCCGGCATCGGCTCAGGCGGCACCATCACCGGCATCGCCCAGTATCTGAAGAGTGTCGGTTCGGACGCGAAGATCATCCTGGCCGATCCGGTCGGCTCGACCCTGGCCGGGATCGTCAACGAGGGCGTGCCGGGACCCGAGGGCAGCTACACCGTCGAAGGCATCGGCCAGAATTTCGTGCCCGACACCGCCGACATGAGCCTGATCGACAAGGCCTATTCCATCCCCGACGCCGAGGCGATCGCCACGGTGCGCGAACTGCTGCTGAAGGAAGGCATATTGGCCGGGTCGTCCTCAGGCACATTGATCGGTGCCGCGCTGCGCTGGTGCCGAGAACAGACGGAGCCGAAACGGGTCGTGACCTTCGTCTGCGACACCGGCGCCAAATACCTGTCCAAGGTCTATAATGACGCCTGGCTGGCCGATCAGGGACTGGGCGGCGGAGAGATACACGGCGACCTGTCGGACTTGATCAGCCGCAAATACGAGAACGGCGACGTCGTCGTGGCCGGACCGGACGACACGCTGGACACCGTCTTCAAGCGGATGCGCGGCGCGGACGTGTCTCAGCTGCCGATCATCCAGGACGGCCGCCTGGTCGGGATCCTGGACGAAAGCGATCTCGTCCACGTCATGAACACCGATGAAATCACGCGACGGGAGCGCTTCGCCAAGCCCGTGTCATCGGCCATGACCCGCGACCTCGACACGGTGCAGGTCAATGAACCTCTGGACGCCCTGATCCCCTTGTTCGACCGCGACCGCGTGGCGATCGTGCTGGACGGCGAGCGATTTGTGGGTCTGATTACGCGGACGGATCTGATCAATCACCTCAGCCTGAACCGATGATCCGATGACCAAGCTGAAGAACAGTCAGGGGTTCTCGACCCGCGCCATCCACGCCGGTCAGCGGCCCGACCCGACGACGGGCGCGGTGATGACGCCGATCTACGCCACCTCGACCTATGCCCAGGAAAGCCCGGGGGTGAACAAGGGCTATGAATACGCGCGCGGCAAGAACCCGACCCGCGAGGCGTTCGAGGCCTGTCTGGCCGATCTGGAGGGCGGCACCCACGGCTTCGGCTTTGCCAGCGGCATGGCGGCGACCTCGACGGCGCTGGAGCTGCTGGACGCCGGGTCGCACATCGTCACCGGCGACGATCTTTACGGCGGTTCGTGGCGGCTGTTCGAACGGGTGCGGCGCCGCTCGATGGGGCTGGACTTCGCCTATGTCGACTTCAGCGATCTGACGAAGGTCGAGGCGACGATCACGCCGAAGACCCGGCTGATCTGGGCCGAGACCCCGACCAATCCGCTGATGAAGCTGGCCGACATCGAGGGTCTGTCGCGGATCGCGAAAGCCCACGGACTGCTGCTGATCGTCGACAACACCTTCGCCACGCCTTGGAGCCAGCAGCCGCTGAAGCTGGGGGCGGACGTGGTCATGCATTCGGCGACCAAATATCTGAACGGCCACTCCGACATCATCGGCGGGGCGCTGGTCACGGCGGACCCCGACTTGGCGAAGGAGATCAAATTCCTTCAGAATTCAATTGGCGGGGTGATGGGGCCGTTCGACGCCTTCCTCGCCAATCGGGGTCTGAAGACGCTGGGCCTGCGCATGAAGGCGCACAACGAGAATGCCATGGCCGTGGCGCGCTGGCTGGAAGACCGTAAGGGAGTGGCGAAGGTCATCTATCCGGGGCTGATCAGCCACCCGCAGCACGACCTGGCCTCACGTCAGATGAACGGCCAGTACGGCGGCATGGTCACGGTCCTGATCGACGGCGATCTGGAGCGCACCAAACGGGTACTGGAGCGGGTTCGGATCTTCACGCTGGCGGAGTCGCTGGGCGGCGTCGAGAGCCTGGTCAATCACCCGGCCATCATGACCCACGCCTCGGTGCCCAAAGATCTGCGCGAGGCGGGCGGCGTAACCGACAACCTGATCCGGCTGTCGGTCGGCGTGGAGGAGGTCGAGGACCTGATCGCGGACCTGGATCAGGCGCTGTCCTGATTCAGGCGGCCTTGGCAGGCTTGTCGGGAAGGGCGGTCTGGTGTCCGGTGGCGGGCACGACCTTCTTCTTGGCGGGCGCGCGGGGCTTCTTGACCGTGGTGCTCGGCGCGGCGGCGCGGCGGGCGGTCTCGTTGTCGATCAGCGGAATGATGTCGGCGGCGGCGGTTTTCTGGACCGGCGAGCCATGCTCGACCAGTCTGGCGGCGTTAAGACGCAGCGCCTTCAGGTCGGGGTCGGTCATCGAGGGGATCATGTCGGACAGGGGGGTCATGGGAGTCTCCTTGAGTTGAACGGCGGTTGGGTCGGCGCCCGATGGACGCCGACCCTTCCGTCAACCGGGATGAACCCGGCCGCAGCGTCTGTCGGAAACTATTCGGCGGCCTTGAGGCGGCCGGCGGATTCCTTGCCCGAGCGCGAGTCGCGTTCGACTTCGTAGGAAACCTTCTGGTTTTCGTTCAGCGAACCCAGGTCCGAGGTTTCGACCGCAGAAGCGTGGACGAAAACGTCCTTGCCGCCGTCATCGGGAGCGATGAAGCCGTAGCCCTTGGTCGAGTTGTACCATTTCACAGTGCCGGTAGCCATTTTGAGACCTCCGTTAGGCGTTGACCGCCGGAAGAGGTTCCGGGTCGGCCTGTCGGGTCTGAATGGGATCGGCTTTGGACCTCGGTGCGCGATGCAAAGGGGCAGCAGCGTTTCGCAGAGAGATCGACGAGGCCTCAGATGGGCGCTTTGGCGCGCAATTGCAAGCGATTTGGCTCTGGAGGGGGTGACCGGGACGCCGTCGTCGTCGGCGTCCCGCCCGGGTCGCTTAGTTGGGCATGGAAACCGTGTCGGTGACGTGAATGACGCCATTCGACTGGAAGACGTCAGCCTGGGTGACCGTGGCGACGCCGCCGTTTTCGTCCGTCAGGATAACGGAACCACCGCGCAGGGAGGCCGTCAGAACGCCGCCCTCGACCGTAGTCAGACGGGCGCTGCCGCCACCGGCGCGAATCTGGGCGATCAGGTCGGTGGCGCTGACCCGGCCCGACACGACATGATAGGTCAGAATCTTGGTCAGGGTCGCCTTGCTGGCGGGCTGGACCAGGGTCTCGACGGTGCCGGCGGGTAGTTTGGCGAAGGCCGCGTTGGTCGGGGCGAAGACCGTGAAGGGGCCGGGGCTGGACAAGGTGGGCACAAGACCGGCAGCGGTCACGGCGGCGACCAGAGTGGTGTGATCGCGCGAGTTCACGGCGTTCTCGACGATCGTCTTGTTCGGATACATGGCGGCGCCGCCGACCATCACGGTGCTGGAGGCGTCGGCGTCCATCGCGCCCATGCCATCCGTCGAGGAACAGGCGGCTGTGAACATGGCGCCGGCGGCCACCAGGGTGGCGAGCAGGGCCGATCGGGCTGGAGTAAAGGTCATGGGTGTCTCTCCTGAGCGTCCGTTTATACGGATCGGAGGTAGAAACGAGGTTTGGGCGCGTCGGGATGCTCACCGAAACGGCCTGCGACCTCTGGCCACGCCTTAGGGCGATGTCAGGCGACAGCGCCACCCAGAACCAAAACGGCGGCGAAGGCTCTCGCCCCCGCCGCCGTCGAAGTCATGCGTCGGAATCCGACGCGTGTACTCAGCCTTCGGTCTTCAGCTGACCAGCTGATTCCTTGCCCGAACGCTTGTCGCGCTCGATTTCGTAGGAAACCTTCTGGTTTTCATCCAGGCCGCGCAGGCCCGCCTGTTCGACGGCCGAGATGTGAACGAACACGTCCTTGCCGCCGTCGTCAGGCTGGATGAAGCCGTAGCCCTTGGTGGAATTGAACCATTTAACAGTGCCGGTAGCCATTTTCAGGACCTCCGCTAGCGTTGACCGAAGGGAATAGCCCCCGTGGCCTGTCGGGTCTGAATGGAGCGGCTAGACCTCAGTGCGAAAGCAGAGGGTGGCGTTTCGCAGAGAGCTCGACGGTTCACTTTGTGGACTGTCCTCGCGACGAAATCAAGACGTGGGGGTTGGGTCGGTCGTCTCGTCCTCAACCGGTGCGACATAATGCGCCTGGCACAGCTTGCGCAGGGCGGCGGTCAGTGTCGGCCCGTAGAGCGAGTCCTGGATGCGGTCGAAACCTTCGGCGGACAGCGCCAGCTTGATATCGCTGACAGTGCGGCAGCCTCCGCCGCGCGCCAGCTCATAAGCGCGTTCGAGGGTAGTGGGGCGATGGGTGCTCATCCCTGCAACATGGGGCGTATCGCGGGGGAAAGCGAGGTCCGCGTCGCCACCTCAGAAAGCGATGGTGATCCCGGCGACCAGACTGTCCGAATTACGCGCGTTGGTGTCGGGAAAGTCTGTCCCGTCGGTCGCGTAATAGCGCACCTCGGCCTCAAGGCTGTCTGTCAGGGCGCAGGTGAAGCTCGCGTTCCAGCCGGTGTCGTCGTCGCTGTTTTGGTGCCGACGGCTAAAAGGCGATCTGGACGGAGGCGACCAGGGCACCCTCAAATTGGGCACCTTCGGCTTCGGCGTCGGTGCCGTGCCAGCGCAGGTCGAGGGCGGTCTCGTCGGTCAGGGCGTAGGCCACGCCGGCATTCCAGCCGTTATAGTCCGGCGCGTTGTCCTGTTCGCGCCGACCCAGGGCGACGCTGGCTCGCAGTCGTTCTGCGATGGGCCAGCGAAGACGCGTCTCGATCCAGCTCGTGGCGCGGGTCGATCCCAGCCCGTCGGGCGAATGCTCCAGGCGCAGGCGGGCGTCGACGGCGCCGAAGTCCCGCATGACGTCGAACTGGAACTCCCACGCATCGTCATCCTGGCCGGCGTCGGCTCCGAGACGCCATTTACGGGAGACGGAAGAATCGAACTCCAGCCCTGCGGACGCGAACTGCCAGCCGGCCTCAGCTTCCGTCTCGACATGCGATCCGGATGAATCGATCGTCTCGAACTCCACATCCGCATAGAAGCCGCTGGCACCGTTCCATTGTATGTCGCCGAAAACGTAGGGGGCACCGTCGCTCTTGGATGCGCCCTTCGATCGGTTATCGGTGCCGGCCCCCAGCTCGAAGGACCAGTGCGACGACGGCTCCTGGCTGCAGCGTGCGTTGTCCTTGTGCTGCGCCGCGACTGCGTTTGGCAAGACGGCTCCGAGGGCGAGGGCGAGGAGGAAGAGACGGGTCATGCGCCCATGGTCTAGGCGACGCCGACCTTCTTGGCGAATTGGTTCGTCGCCTGTGCATATTCCGACCGGAGCCGGGCCACCAGTCCGGCCGCCGGGATCACGTCGTGCACGGCCCCCGCACCCTGACCGGCGGACCAGACGGTCTTCCAGGCCTTGGCCTCGTCGGCCATATCCAGCTTGTGCTCGGGCAGGGATTTCGGGTCGATGGCGTTGGCGATCAGCGACTTGATCATGAAGTTGGCCGGGATGCCCGACACCGCCGGCGTGTGGACGATGTCGGTCGCGCCGCTCTCGATGATCATCGCCTTGTAGGCGTCCGGGGCCATGGCCTCTGTCGTGTTGATGAAGCGGGTGCCCAGATAAGCGAAATCGGCTCCCAGCATCAGCGCCGCCGCCACGTCCTGACCGTTCGACAGACAGCCCGACAGGATGATCGTGCCCTTGAAGAACTCACGCACCTCATTGACCAGGGCGAAGGGGTTGATGATGCCCGCATGACCGCCCGCCCCATTGGCCACCAGGATCAGGCCGTCGACGCCACTCTCGGCGGCCTTCTTCGCGTGGCGGACGTTGGCGATGTCGTGGAACACCACGCCGCCATAGCCGTGCACGGCGTCGACGACGTCCCGCACGGCACCCAATGAGGTGATGATCAGCGGCACCTTCTCCTCGACCGAGACCATCATGTCGGACATCAGGCGCGGGTTGGTGGGATGGACGATGTGGTTGACGCCGAAGGCCGCCGCGTCGGGGGTCAGTCGGCCCTTGATCTCGTGGATCCACTCCCGATACCCCTCGGTGGTGCGCTGGTTCAGCGAGGGGAAGGTGCCAATGACGCCAGCGTTGCAGGTCTCGACCACCAGATCGGGCCCGGAGACGAGAAACATTGGTGCGGCGATGACCGGCAGTTTCAGACCCTGTTGCAGCGAAGCCGGAATGGCCATGACGGTTCCCCTTGGTTTTCTTTGGCTACGGATAGCGGGCTATCGCAGGGGAAGGCAAATCCCCATTCCTCCCCCCGAGCGCAGCGACAGGGGGAGGGGGACCGCCGGAACGGCGGTGGAGGGGGCGACACCGGCAGCCGGCGGATGTGGCTGGCCCCCTCCACCGATGGGGGAGGATTGTGATGACGCGGCCTTCGGCGCTAGAGCAGATCGCATGACCACCGACACCTCAGGCCTGCACCAGCTTGGCCAGCACATCGTCCAGCCGACCAGCCCGGAAACCGCCGTGCTGGAGCGCGTTCCCAACCCGCACCCCGACACCCTTTACCTGGCCCGTTTCACCGTGCCGGAGTTCACCAGCCTGTGCCCCGTGACGGCCCAGCCGGACTTCGCCCATATCGTCATCGACTATGCGCCGGGCGACTGGCTGGTCGAGAGCAAGTCGTTGAAGCTGTATCTGACCAGTTTCCGCAACCACGGCGCCTTCCACGAGGACTGCACCGTGGCCATCGGCAAACGGCTGGCCGATCTGTTGGCACCGAAATGGCTGCGCATCGGCGGTTACTGGTATCCGCGGGGCGGCATCCCGATCGACGTCTTCTGGCAGACGGGCGTCGCGCCTGAAGGTCTGTGGCTGCCGGACCAGGGTGTGCCGACCTATCGCGGGCGGGGGTGAGGGCGCGCGGGCAGTCTCTTTCGATCAGCCGGTGAGCATCGTCGTCAGACCCGAGGCGAGCGTCAGGCCGCCGAGTCCCAGTGAAAGCGGCAGCCTGAGGGCCAGCCAGCGAGGCGGGGTCAGACCTGCGCGCGCCAGCGCCGCATCGATCACGATGCTGCAGGCGATGGCGATGCCGAGCACGATCAGGGAGGGACCGGGCCAGTCCCCTCCGACCGCCCAGGGCCAGGCTGACCCCAGGGCGATCAGGGAGGGCAAGACGCTGGCGATCCAGATCCATCGTGGCGCCGTTACCGGCGATCCTGCCGCCAGGCCCCACCACACGCCGCCAAGGAAGCTGTAGATCAAGGCGGCATAGCCGAACGCCAGGCTCAGGCCGGTGAAACGCCATTCCGGCCCGCCGAAAACCGCCAGTCCCAAGGCGGCCAGCTGCGGCAACAGGCCCGCATAGCCCAGTCCGATGGCCAGGGCGGGGAGTGGCTTCAGGCCGGTCTGGTCTCGCGTCGGCGCGGCCCTGGTGTCTTCCGGGTTCGACATGACGTCCCTTGCCGCCGTGGGGCAGAGCCTGCCCGGCGCGCATGAAGGCTATCCGTCAGCAGGACGGCGCCTGTCCAGTCGGCGTCGGAGCCTGCGGCAAAGCGCTCGGTGAGCATCTGTCCTTCCGGACGACCGCCAGAATGGCTGGCGGTACTGAAAGAGGTCAGGTTGACGTTCGCGCGGCGGTGGTCGATCCCGGACGCGCGAACGGCACTGTGCAGAGAGCCAGAATCGTCAGCACGGCAATCAGGAGCCACGCCTCATTGATCGCGCGTGTCAGCGCCAGTTTTTCGATGAGAGGGGTCAGGGCGGCGGTTGTCGCCGCGTCGATCGGCTGACCCATCCGGCTGGTGAACACTGCCAGGGGAATACCAAGAGCCTGTGCGGTTTCGGTGTCGCCCGCCTGGAGACGCGAGACGATCTGTTGCCCGAGGACAGGCGCGCGGCCGTAGATGACCGTATCGATCAGGGCCAGGCCGATGGCCCCGCCCAGATTGCGCATCAGATTGAACAGGCCGCTGGCATCCGGCACCTGCGCCAGGGAAAGATTGCCCAGCGCCAGTCTGGTGGGCGGCAACAGGCAGAGCATGATGGCGGCGCCTCTGACGATTTGCGGCCAGAGCATCTGATCGAAATCGGTCTCGGTCGTCTGGAACGCGCTCATCCCCAGTCCAACGGCGAACATCGCAAAGCCGACGCCGGTCAGCAGCCGGGCGTCCAATCTTTTCTCCATGGCGACTGCCACGGGCGCGGCAGCGAGTTGGGCAAGACCCGTCACCAGCATGATCGATCCGATCGCAAGCGGTCCGTGACCTCTGACGAAGGCCAGGAAAACGGGCATGAGATAGACCGACCCGAACAGGCCGATGCCCAGGACGAAGCTGAGAATACACCCGACGGCGAAGGTGCGGTTCTTGAGCGTTCGCAACTCCACCACGGGCGTTCTGCGTCCGAAACTGCGCCTTACGAAACTCACGCCCGACGCCAGGCTTAGCGCGCCCAGTCCAACCACCAGTGGCGAAGCCCAACCCCGCTGAGGCGCTTCCTTCAATGCGAGTTCGAGCGCGGCCAGGGCCACCGCCATCAGGACCAGGGCGACGAAGTCCAGCCGCCGGATCTGGGCCGGATCTGGTTTCTCGCGAGGCAGCAGAAAGACGGCGGTCAGGGCGCAGATGACGCCTGGGGCCAGATTGATGAGGAACAGCCAATGCCAGGAGTAGGTCTGGGTGATCCAGCCGCCGACGATCGGACCGACCGTCGGCGCCATGACCGCGACCACGCCGGCGATCGTCGTCGCGACGGCCTGCCTGCGCTCCGGGAACATGATGAAGACGGCTGAGAAGACGGCCGGAATAAGCGTCCCGCCCGAGAAGCCCTGGATGACCCGCCAGAAGATAAGGCTTTCGAAGTCCTGGCTAAGCGCGCAACCGAGCGAGGCGATGCTGAACACCGTCACGGCACCAACAAACAGCCATCGCATCGTGAAGGCCCGCGTCAACACGCCGGTCAGCGGTATCGCGATCACTTCGGCGATCAGATAGGCGGTCTGGACCCAGCTCATCTGATCCGGCGCCACGCCCAGTGACGCCTGAATGGTTGGAAGAGACGTGGCCACGATCTGGATGTCGAGGATGGCCATGAACATGCCGACGCACATCACGATGAAGCCAAACCAGAGCCGGATCGGGTGACCTGCGAGCGCCAGAGAAGGGTTCGTCATGGCGCACATCTCTGAACACGGCCGGACCCCGGACAGCTTCGCCACCGGACGCCTGAAATCGACTTAGGCTCAGGACCCATTAAAGGGATTCACACGGTCGTGGCGATCTGATTCACTGGTGGCAGGAGGAGCCTGTCATGAGTGATCTGTTTTGGCTGACGAACAAGCAGATGCGTCGGATCAAGCCATATTTCCCGCTGTCGC
>NZ_JBDNHO010000045.1:0-42779 GCF_041688735.1 Brevundimonas sp. | reverse complement strand
GAGAACATGTTCGGCAGGCTCAAGGACTGGCGACGCATCCATACCCGCTACGACCGATGCGCACACACCTTCATGTCTGCCATCACTATCGCCGCCACGGTGATCTTCTGGCTATGATCAATGAGTCCTGAGCCTAGAGCCACATCCACCGCGGCGATGCCACGGTCGAGCGACTGTTTCACCGCGTTCAGCGCCCCGATGTCGGCCCGTTGGCCTTGGGCGATAGCCCAGATGGCCCCGTTGTCCTTCGCGCTGGCCACTTTTTACCGGTGTTGATCCGGTTCTGCGTGATGCTCAGCAGGGCGTTGGTCGCGTTCAGGTTCTGGAGCGCGACTTGCGCGCCCACGTTGGTGTTGACCGACAAAAACATCGGCTATCCTTCCATTCTGGTCGGGTGAGGAACGGCCTTCTGGCCGCCGAACCAGTTCTGGTTCGCGCACGCTCACGCAAGGAACGGGCCTGTCCATGTCGTTGTTTTATCTAAAGACCAGGCCATCGAGCCTTGCCGCCCGGCAGTTTTGACCCGCCTTTTCGGCAGGGCGCGGCGGTTCAGGCCGCTTGCTGGCCGCTCGGCCCGGCAAGGCCCTGCATGATCATGCGGTTAATGTCGATCAGCGCTTCGAAATCATCGTCGCCGCGCATGACCACCGACGAATGCTTGCTGACGAACAGGCTGATCGAGATGATCCGGGCGCGCAGCGCCTTGTCCATGGCGTTGTCCGGATTGGCGCAGTCGGTGGCCAGCGCCGACCAGAGACGGCGGTTCCAGTCCAGCGCGTCGATCCGCGTGGCGATATCCGTCGGATCGACGGTGGAAGCATGCAACAGCGCCCGGGTAACCTGCCCGAAAAGCCGGTACTCCATCTCACGCGGGTTTTCAGCCCGGGTGGCCGCGGTCTTGTACGCCTGAAGCGACATTCGCCAGACCTTCCTCGTAATCAACAAGTTTGCGAGCCGCCATCAGGGCCTTGTAGTATTCGCGCGCCATCACGTACCGAGACGCCGCCACGCAATCGGCCAAGACGACCGGATTGCGCGTGGCACCCATGAACTCCGACAGTCGCATGGCGAATTCGTCATAGACCTTGGGGGCAGCGCTCTCGTCCAGATACATCATCATGACCGGGAAATAGATGCGTTTGGCTGGCGAGTCGGCGTCCTCCGGCTGAAGGATGTCCTTCTCGCGAAGCACGCTGGCCTTGTTCTGGAGAATAAGTACGCCGCGACGGTCGCCGTTCTGGACGACCGCTCCGTTCAACACGAACTTCTCGCCTGGCTTTAGCGACAGCTTGAGCGGCATTGGGGGAAGCGTCTCCTGACAGGCCCGGCTCGACGTTAGGAAGCTGGGAACAAAGGCAGGTTAAACAAACGTGGTTAACCATTCATTGTGGAGGCTTGGGAGACAGAGGGGTCCAGTCACGGAGTTCGCCATGCTCGCCCATTCGCCCGCGCCGGTCGGAGCGGCGCAACCCCTGGAGCTCAAGCCCGACGGACCGGCCGGCGATGCGGCCTCATCGGCGGCGCTGAGCCGGCTAAAGCGAAGCCTCGCCCAGTCGCATCGCCGATCGCAGGGGGCGAAGAAGCTGCATAAAGCGATCGTGTTGATGAAGGCGGCAGTCGCCGCCATCGAAAAGCGCGATTACCTCTCCGCCGCCCAGTGCGCTTTGGACGCCCTGCAGGTGGACGAGACCAACGGTCTGGCCTGGCACATCCTGGCGATCGCCCGAGACAAGGCCGGCGACGCCGCCCAGGCCATCGCAGCCTACGAGGCCGCCCTCAAACTGCTGCCGGACGAGTCCGCCATCGCCGCCGATCTGGGCCGTTTGGCGCAGAGGCTGGGCTATCTGGAAATCGCCGACAAGCTGTTCCTCAAACACCTGGCGAAGCATCCCGGCAATCTCGAATCGACCAACAACCTGGCCTGCGTTCAGCGCGACCAAGGGCGCTACGGCGACGCCATCGAAACCCTGAAGGCTCTGCTGGCGCTGACGCCGGACGAGCCCATGCTGTGGAACACGCTCGGCTCCGTGTTGAGCGACCGGGGCGACATGGTCCAGTCACTGGTATTCTTCGACGAGGCCCTGCGGCTGGATTCAGGTTTCAGCAAGGCGCTGTATAACCGGGCCAATGTCAGGATGGCGCTGGGGGAGGTCCACGAATCGTTGATCGACATCGACGCCGCGATGTCACAGGTCGACGAACCGATTGAGATCGAAACCATGCGCATGGCCAAGTCGATGACGCAGATGTTCGTCGGCCAGCTCGAGGATGGCTTCGAGAACTACGAGGCGCGACTGTCGCCCCACCTCGAGAATTCAGTGCGTTTCGTCACCGACTGCCTGCGGCTGGAGCAGGGTGCCGAACTTGCGGGCCGGCACCTGCTGGTGATTGGCGAGCAAGGGCTTGGAGACGAGGTGCTGTTCGCCAATGTGCTGCCGGACCTGATCGCGGCGCTCGGGCCGGACGGCTACATGACCCTGGCGGTGGAACATCGCCTCGTCCCCCTGATGCGACGTAGCTTTCCGGGCGCGACCGTCGTTCCGCACCGCACCGCGCGTATCGAAGGCCGCCTGACCCGCGTTGCGGACCGGCCGGAGGGGGCGCCGCCCCCGGACGCCTGGACGCCGATAGCCAGTCTTTTCCGCCGGTTCCGTCGTACGCCCGACGCCTTTCCGGCCACCGGCTGCTATCTGGGTCCCGACCCGGACCGCGTTGCCCATTGGCGGGGCGAGCTGGCTCTCGCCGGGGCCGGTCCCAAGATCGGCGTGGTTTGGAAGAGTCTGCGGCTGGAGGGGATGCGTCTTCGGTATTTCGCGCCTTTCGACCTTTGGCGGCCGGTGCTGACGACGCCGGGGGCGGTGTTCGTGAACCTGCAGTACGGCGACGTCGCGGCTGAGATCGAGACGGCGAAGGCCAACGGAATCTCTCTGTGGACCCCGCCGGGCATCGATCTGAAGGACGATCTCGACGATCTGGCGGCTCTGACCTGCGCCTTGGACCTGATGGTCGGCCCACCGAATGCGACCGTGAACATTGGCGCGGCCTGCGGCGTGCCGTGGTGGGCTTTCAGCACGCCCGATGACTGGCAACGTTTCGGCACCGACCGGTTTCCCTGCTACCCCTCGACGCGTATTTTCCCGATCGAGGGATTCGGCGAGTGGGAGGGCGCGATGGCGCGCGTCGGCGCCGCTCTCGACGGCTGGGTGACCGAGCGGGCGCGCGGGAACGCCGCCTGATCGCGCGGCGTTGATCTCCCGACAGGGAGGCCATCATGCCCAACATCTACAATACGGCCGACGACCAGGACCAGTCCGAAACCTTCGACGAAACCCATCTCGACGACGAGGGCGACGGTGACTTCCTGCTAGACGAGGCCGATCCCGTGCTGGACGTGACCCAGGCCGAGGGCGACGCCGACCAGGAGGACTTCGACGAGGACGAGCCTGACGATCTCGGCGAGGTCCAAGGCGCGTCGGGCATCGAGGCGGAGGCCGACGCCCTGCTGGGGCTTGATCCCGAGCGGCTCAATGAGATCGATGCGGAAAGCGCCGGCGGTCGCGGAACCGATGAGGTCGAGCTGATCTACTCGGGCCTGTTGGAAAACGCGCGCGGTGCCCAGGCCAGCGCCGCCCACTGGGAGGCCAAACGCCTCTCCGACGACGACATCGCCGGCCTGGGTTACGGCCCTGACGAGGCCGAAGATCATCCAGCCACCTGAAAGACGTTCCCATGAACTCGACGCCCAAGGGCCATCCCGACCATCAGCAAACGCCCGCCGACGACACGCGGCACGCACGCGGCGCCGAACGCGAGACTGGCGAGCCGGACCAGCTGTGCGAAAAGGACCGCCAGGCCGAAGACCGCCAGGAGGCCCTGATCGACCAGGGCCTCGAGGAAACCTTCCCCGCCAGCGACCCTGTCTCGGTGATGCGCATCATCTGATCCGCTCCATCCGCGACTTGATCGTTGCTGACCCGGCCCGGCTTCGCTAACCGGGGTTGGACACCGACCGGAGCCGATCATGTCGCGACCCGCCGACCGGTTCGAGGGCACCTCGAACTACATCGCCACCGACGACCTGAAGATCGCGGTCAACGCCGCCGTCGCTCTGGAACGCCCGCTGTTGATCAAGGGCGAGCCCGGCACCGGCAAGACCGTGCTGGCCTATGAGATCGCCCGGGCCATGAACGCGGCGCTAATCACCTGGCACATCAAGTCGACGACCAAGGCCCACAACGGTCTGTACGAATACGACGCCGTCTCGCGGCTGCGAGACAGTCAACTGGGCGAGGAACGGGTCCATGACGTCCGCAACTACCTGAAGCCCGGCAAGCTGTGGGAGGCCTTCACCGCCCCGAATCGACCCGTCCTGCTGATCGACGAGATCGACAAGGCCGACATCGAGTTTCCCAACGACCTGCTCCAGGAGCTCGACCGGATGGAGTTCTTCGTCCAGGAAACCGGAGAGACGATCCGCGCCGCCGTGCGGCCGATCGTGGTCATCACCTCGAACAATGAGAAAGAGCTACCGGACGCCTTTCTGCGCCGGTGCTTCTTCCATTACATCAGCTTCCCCGACGACGAGACGATGAAAGCCATCGTCGACGTCCATTTCCCGGGCATCAAGCCGCGACTGGTGTCCGAGGCGCTGAAAACCTTCTATGAGATCCGCGACACGCCGGGGCTGAAGAAGAAACCGTCCACGTCGGAACTTCTGGACTGGCTCAAGCTTCTATTGGTGGATGACGTCGATCCGGCCACGCTGCGCGAGACCTCTCCGCACAAGCTGATCCCTCCGCTTCACGGGGCGCTGCTCAAGAACGAGCAAGACGTCCATCTGTTCGAACGGCTGGCCTTCCTGGGCCGAAGGGAAATATCGCGGCCGGGCGTTTAACCGTTCGCCCGAGTCAAGGACAGGTTTCGTCACGTCAGTTACCGCGATTTCACTGGATTCCCGCCGGGGGGCGCGCAGGATGAAGACAGGTCAAGGATACAAGACGATGACGTTTCGTCCCTTTCTGGTTGCCGCCCTCTGCGCCGTCGCGGCCTCGGCCGGGGCTTGCGACGAGAAAACAGTGCGTATCAGCTCGACCCGGACCGAGCATCCGGACTCCAGCGGCGTACTCAAGGTCGTGGAGACCCTGCAGTGCCCGCAGACTGTGGGTTCGCTGACCCGCAAGGGCGCGGCCTCGGCCGAGGGCACAATCTGCACCTATTCCGGTCCGCGAGGCGCGGAAGTCAGCCTGCATCTCGTAACGCTGGATGGCGCGGCACCGGCCGAAGCCCTCAAGGGGTTTGAAGGACGGCTGTCACAGTCACTGCCCGAGGCCGTGGCGCAACTGAAAGCCTCATTCCGATCTGAACCCTCGACCAGCGAAGCGACCGCTTCTGCCACGGCGACGGCGGGCGAGACGGCCTCGGTGCGCGGCCCGGGCGTCGACATTCAGACCAAGGAAGACGATGCGTCCGTTCGCCTGCCCGGCTTGCGGATCGAAACCAGGGGCGACCAGTCCAGCGTGCGCATCGGCGGCTTCCACATCGATGCCAACGATACCGAGGGCACGGTCGATATCCGGGGCGCCCACGGTGGTGACGAGGTCAGCGTCCAGGCCCATCAGGACTCGGCCGAAATCCGCACCCGCGCCGGAGGCGACGCCACCCGGGCCAGCTGGATCCTGACCGATAACCGCCCCTCTGCCGAGGGATGGCGCTTGGTCGGCTATGAGGCGCGCGGACCCGCCCGCGGACCCATCGTCGTCGCCACCGTCCGCTCCAGGGATCGCGACCGCGGAAGCGTCTTCGAGGACGCCAAGGACCTGGTGACGCTGAACGTGGGCGAATAGGCCTCCACCGCCCTTGATCCCGCGGCGCGCATGGTCCACCAGACCGGGCCACGCGAACAGGAAAACGCCTTGGCCGTCACAACCCGAACCGCATCCGCGAAAGCGCCGCGCGCATGGCAGCGCATGCTGTCGGGCCGCCGTCTCGACCTGCTCGACCCGTCGCCTTTAGACATCGAGATCGAGGACATTGCCCACGGCCTGGCTCGGGTCGCCCGCTGGAACGGCCAGACGATCGGCCAACACGCCTTTTCTGTCGCCCAGCATTCCTGCGTGGTCGAGGAAATCGCGGCCCATATCAAGCCCGACCTTGAGCCGAAATGGCGACTCGCGGCCCTGCTGCATGACGCCTCGGAATATGTGATCGGCGACATGATCTCACCGTTCAAGTCCGCTCTGGGCGTCAACTACAAGGATTTCGAGGCCCGTCTCGAAGGGGCCATCCACCTCCGTTTCGGCCTGCCGCCCAAAACGCCCGTCGCGATCAAGACGCTGATCAAGAAGGCCGACCGCGCCTGCGCCTTTTTCGAGGCCACCCAGCTGGCCGGCTTCACCCGGCCGGAGTCGCTGGGCCTGTTCGGCGTGCCGCCGGCCGGCTACGACCTGACCATCGCCCCCCTGTCCGCTCCTCTGGCCCAGCAGCGCTATCTCGAGCGTTATCGGGTCCTTGCCGAAGCCGTCGGTCTGGTCCCGGCGACTGACGCCTGGGACACGGAGTAACCATGGCTGGGCCGTCGGAACAGGGCGTGCGCATCGGTCTGTCGGCGGTCGTTATCGCCCTGCGCGACCGCAAGGCCTGCGTCCTGACCACGACGGGCGAAGACGCCGCCGCCCTGCCGTTCGGCCCCTTCGATCCGGACCGCGATCGCACCTTCGAACGGGCGCTGCGCGACTTCGTCACCGCCCAGACCGGTTTCCGTCTCGGTTTCGTAGAACAGCTCTACACCTTCGGCGATCTCGGCCGCGCCAGCCCCCGGGCCACCCCCGGACCCGAACGCCGCCGCGAGGTCTCGGTCGGCTATCTGGCCCTCACCGCCGACGCCGCGGATGCCCCCCAGGCCGAGGCCCGCTGGACCCCGGCGCTGGAAATCTTTCCGTGGGAAGACCGCCGCGAAGGTGCTCCCGCCTGCGTCACGCCCCTGATCGCCGACCTGACCGCCTGGGCTGAAGCCGACCCCCGACGTCAGGCCCGGGTTGAGACCCTGTTCGCCACCACGCCCGCCCACCGCTGGAACGAGGGCCAGGTGCTGGACCGCTATGAACTGCTCTATGAGGCCGGTCTGGTCGCCGAGGCCGCGCGGGACCAGGACCGCGCCGCTCCCGCCGGTGCCCCCGGCCGACCCATGGCCTCGGATCACCGCCGCATCCTCGCCACCGGACTGGGACGTCTGCGCAACAAGCTGAAGTACCGTCCGGTCCTGTTCGACCTGATGCCCGAGACCTTCACCCTGTCAGGGCTTCAGGCCGCAGCTGAAGCGGTCGCGGGTCTGTCGCTGCACAAGCAGAATTTTCGTCGAGGCGTCGAACGCACTGGCCTGGTCCAGCCAACCGGCCGTATGTCCTCCGCCACCGGGGGCCGCCCGGCCGAGCTGTTCCGGGTCATCGACGGCGACCTGTCCGCCGGCGAGGCGCTGGGACTTCCCCTGCCGGGCCTGCGCTGACCGATTTTTCCGCCACGCGGCTTGCGGCGCGCCGCGCCTGTCATTAGAGAGGCCCCTCGCTCGACCAAGCGACTTCGGCCCCGCGGAGAGGTGGCAGAGTGGTCGAATGTACCGCACTCGAAATGCGGCGTGCCTTTACGGGTACCGTGGGTTCGAATCCCACCCTCTCCGCCACCGCCTAAGTCACTGTTTCTCCACAATAAACGGACAACACCTCCCGCCCCGCAAACTCGACTCTTGCAGGGCGCAAAGTGGTGCAATCGCCAGACATAGCGGGCGTTTAACGGCCGCAAAGGCTCTGTCAGCCCAAACTGATTGCCGGTCGCGGTCCTCGCGCCTAGCCTCTCGACATGGCCAAATCCACCAACCCGTTCCGCTGGTTTGACAGCTCGCCCGAGGTGATCTGTCTCGTCGTTCTCATGTACGTGAAGTAACCGCTCTCGCTCCGGAACGTAGAGGACCTTCTGGCCGAGCGCGGTATCGACATTTGCCACGAAACCGTCCGCCTGTGGTGGAACCGGTTCGGTCCGATGTTCGCCGCGGAGATCCGCAGGAAGCGGGTCGATCACATGCGCGCCTACACCCACTGGCGCTGGCATCTGGACGAGGTCTACGTCCGGACAAACGGCGAGATGCGCTACCTCTGGCGGGCCGTCGATCACGAGGGCGAGGTGCTGGAATCGTTTGTCACACGGACCAGGGACAAGGCGGCCGCCCTCAAATTCATCAAGAAGGCCATGAAGCGCCACGGGTCTCCCAAGGCAATCGTCACGGACGAATTGCGCTCATATCGGGCGGCCATGAACGTCCTCGGCAATGCTGAAAAACAGGTCGTCGGTCGCTGGGCCAACAACCGATGTGAGAACTCACACCTGCCGTTTCGACGACGAGAGCGGGCCATGCTGCGCTTCCGGCAAATGAAGACTTTGCAGAAGTTCAGCTCCGTCCACGCCGCCTTCCACAACCACTTCAACCAGGACCGCCACCTCATCAACCGAGACGATTTCAAAGCCCGACGATCGGCCGCATTTGCCGAGTGGAAGACGCTCGCCGGCTGAGGATCACGCCCCCTGCCCCACCCTCGCCTGCTGGAGACAAGTTGTCGTTGGACTGACACCACCGCCATGCGCTCTCATTTCCCGTTTCAGATCAATGCGCTACACGCGCGATTGTCTAAATTTCCAAGTCTTTCTCTGTGAATCGGTGTCCAAGGTGGGCCACCATAATCATGTCTTTTCAAATACCCATCCGAGATCGCCCGCATCATGATACATGAAGCGCTACATTAAGGCGGGCGGAGCGATTATCTTGCCGGCTTTTGGAACGCTTTTGGCGGCCATTACTGGTTAGATCGGCGCGCTTGCAACTATACGACCCTCTCCGGCTTAAATCACGAAGGCGGAGCCGGCGTTCACGAAGACCATTATGGACGGTGCTAGCAATGAAAGCGGCGGGTAAATCGGCAATATTGGCCATGTACGTACTGCCTGTTTTGCCCCTCGTCATGCCATCAGAGTTGCTTTATTCGTTTTATCGGCTGCCGTTCATCCTACTTATTGCTGTTCAAATAATAGTGCTGACTACAGTCGTGCGCGGGAGAATGTCGCGGCGGGTGCGGATATTGCTGATGGCTCTCCCTGTGGCCGCGCTATTGTTGCAAGTTTATCATATTGTCTTGCTGACTCTTCGATGCGGCTACCCGACAGGATTCTGCTTTGCCTAACGTGAATTCAGAAAGGATCTCCTCCCGCCCATCCGTCCGGCGCTCGCGCAGGTGCTGACAGGTTGACACGCTCGGGTCGAAAAACGCCCTGCCCTTCCCGGCTTACATCCTGCCAGATCACGGCTCCCAAGAACCGGTGGCGCTTGAAACTGATCGGATGCAGCACGCCTCCCGGCCATTCGGCCCAAACCGGAGACAAGCTGGCGCTAGACTGCCAGCACCGCCACCGCTTTTATCCATGGCAATCTCGACTTTAGCCGCTGCGCGGCGGCCCCCGGAACGCCGCCACTCCCGGCACTCGAACTCTGCATCAGAGTTCTTTTTCCAGTCCCTTGCGCCAAGCCGACAGGCCGAGCCAGACCGTCACGGCGAGTACCGGCGCGACGATTCCCTGGGCCAGCGTCGCGTCGAACCGGTGCCACACATGCTCCACCGCCTTCAGCGGAAAGCCCAGCAGAGCCGCCGCATAATAGGCGATAGCCACGGTCGACAATCCCTCCACCGCCCTTTGCAGCTTTAAAGAGGTTCCCGCCCGGCGGTCCATGGAGGCCAGCAATGCGGCGCTGGTGGCCTCCGCCGCCACCTCCACGCGGGTGTTCAGCATCTGGGCCATCCGGGCGATCCGGCCGATGGTGGCCCGCTGGCGTTCGGCCACGGCGTCGCAGGTTCGCATGGCCGGGTCGAGCCTGCGCTGCATGAATTCGCCGAGCGTCAGCAGGCCCTTGATATGGTGCTCGCGCAGCATCTCGATCCGCTCGCGGACGATGCCGTGATAGGCGGCCGCCGCATCGAAGCGAAAGCTGGTCCGTCCGATCAGGGCTTCGGTTTCTCCGGCCAGCGCAGAGAGGCGATCCAGCAGCAGACGGTCCGCCTGCGGGTCCGCGTCCTCGGTCAGTTTGTGGGCCAGTTCGGCCGCCGTCGCCTCGATAGCGCTCAGTTCCTTGCCCGTCTGTCCGGCGACCGGAAATGCCAGAAGGGCAAGCAGGCGATAGGTCTCGATTTCAAGCAGACTCTGGACCAGACGCCCGGTCAGGGCCGCGTCGCCGGCATGAGCCAGCATCAGGTAGCGGGTCATGCCCTGGGCGTCGGTGCGGAAGTCCGTCAGGGCGATGGCCGAGCCGTCGGCCAGCCGCGCGCCGACCACTTCCAGCCCGAACAGGGCGGCGGCGGCGCGCTCGTCGACCTCGGGCCAGACCTCCAGGCGGGTCGCGACCAGCACTTCTCCCGGCAGGCTTGAAAGCCAGTCCTCGGGTACCATGCCGAGCGCGGTCTCGACGAAGGGAGCTGTCCCGCTGGGCGCGCGGAAAAAAGTCCAGGTCGATAGCTCTGTATGGCGCTCCCAGCGCAGCCGCCAGCCACCCGCGTCGAGGGCGCACCACCGCGACGTCGGCCCGGGTTCGGGCTGTCCGACGCGACGGCACAAGGATGCCATATGTTGTCGATCGGCGGTCTCGCCATCCTGACCGGACAGGGTCGCGATGCGTGCCACCAGCGCCGGCCCCACCATCGGTGTGAACGGGCGGGCGTGGGCTTCGGACAGCAGCGCGTCGCGCTGAGGATGATAGCGCCAACGGGTGTTCGCACCGGTCGCGGTGTCCGTCATGCCGATACTCCAAAAAATACTGCGCTTGGACCTAACGACAGGAGGCCATCGCTCACTGACCGAACGGTTTGCGCTGACAAGGGCGTTTCAGGCGATGACGTCAGGAGCAGGTCAGTGGCCAATGTGCCGGGTTTGAGGGCCCGTCCTGCCAACCACGTCCCGGCAGAACCCTGGATCAGCGGAGCTGGCTAAAGATTGTGACGACTGATGCTGCGAAGACAGCGATACCGGCGATCATCAGGACCAGCGAGGGGCTCACATCGAAAGTGGCCTTGGCCTGCTCCCCCAGTCTTCCCAGCAACTCCGGCCAAGTGTAGCTCACGAAGTCGCCCTGGCTCATCATACTGATGACGATGCCCTCGTCGTCGACGACCGGAAGGTGGCGGAATCTCTCGTTGGACATGAGACGAAGCCAGTCCAGGAGGTCGTCATCGGCCCGGGCCACCTTCAGCTCTGTGGTCATGATCTGGGAGAGGGTCGTCTTGTCCGGGTTCATGCGCTTGTTGAGAAGACGTCTCATGAAATCGCGCTCTGTCACGATCCCCAAGGGTTTGCGGTCCGGACCAACGATAACGGCCGCCCCGTAATTCTTCTCGCTCATGACGGCAACGGCATCGGCGACGAGGGCATCAGGCCCAAACGTCAGAACGGGCGCTTTACTCCGGAACTCCGGCCTGTCCTTGATCTTCACGACGACGTCCCTCTCGCGGCATCTTGGTCGGGACGACCCAGCGGCACACACGACGGATCAAGGTCGCGCAGTCTCCTGTAATTGGATCGGGGTCAAATTGACGCATCACCGCCCATATCGCTTCGTCACCGGGCAGACCGGCGGCCTGCCGCGCGGGCCGATGGCTGTGCGGGCCAGCCTCTTGTGACACAAAAATCACGGCTCGCATCACCCAACGCCCTTGGTTAATCCGGGATGAGAAACGGGGGTCACGTCAAATTGTTTCCCGTTGGCGTCTCGTCAACGGGAAACCAGCAAACATCAACGGATTGGCGGAGACCGGCGACGTCGCGTCGGTCTGTCGAAGCCGCACCACCCGCAAGTCGACTGATGGCACCGTTCTCACAGATCAACGCGCCTGAGGCGTAAGGCGTTGGTGATGACCGAGACCGAAGACAAACTCATCGCCGCCGCCGCGATCATCGGCGACAGCAGCAGCCCGGTGACAGGATAGAGCAGCCCGGCCGCGATCGGGACGCCAAGCGCATTGTAGGCGAAGGCGAAAAACAGGTTCTGCTTGATGTTGCGCAGTGTGGCGCGGGCCAGTTTCCTTGCCCGCACGATGCCCATCAGGTCGCCGCCCAGCAGGGTGATCCCCGCGCTCTCCATCGCGACATCGGCGCCGGTGCCCATGGCGATACCGACATCGGCCGCGGCCAGTGCGGGGGCGTCATTCACCCCGTCGCCGGCCATGGCGATCTTGTGGCCTTCCTTGCGCAACTGGTCGATCAGCGTCTTCTTGTCTTCCGGCAGGACGCCCGCACGCACCTCGTCGATACCCAGTTTCCCCGCCACGGCCTGGGCGGTGCGTTCATTGTCGCCGGTCGCCATGATGACGCGCAGCCCTTGCGCGTGCAGTTCGCGGATCGCCTGCGCCGTACTGTCCTTGATGGGATCGGCCACTGCGACAATGCCCGCGAGGACCCCGTCGACGGCGACGAACATCGCCGTCTTTCCTTCGCCGCGCAGGACGTCGGCCCTTGCCTCGGCCTGAGTCGTGTCCAGGCCCATCTCCTGCATCATCGCGGTGTTGCCGAGCGCGACCGCGCGTCCGCTGATCGTTCCGCGCACGCCCTTGCCGGTGACCGCCTCGAAATCCGCCGCCTCCTGCCAGGCCGCGCCTTGCGCCTCGGCACCTTCAACGATGGCTTCGGCGAGAGGATGTTCCGAGCCGCGTTCGAGCGCGGCGGCCAGGGAAAGAATGTCGGCTTCGGTAACGTCGCCAAGCGCCAGGGTGTCGGTCAGCTTTGGCCTGCCCATGGTCAATGTGCCCGTCTTGTCGACGATCAGCGTATCGACGCCCGCCATGCGTTCCAGCGCCTCGGCATCCTTGATCAACACCCCCGCCTGCGCCCCGCGTCCGGCGGCCGTGGTGATGGAGATCGGCGTGGCGAGGCCCAGCGCGCAAGGGCAGGCGATGATCAGCACCGAGACGGCCGAGGCGATGGCAAAGACCAGCGCGGGTTCAGGCCCGAAGATCATCCACATGATGAAAGCGAAGATCGCCACCCCGACCACGGTCGGCACGAACACCGCTGACACCCGGTCGGCCAGGCCCTGGATCGGCGCCCGCGACCGTCGCGCGTTCGACACCATGGCCACGATCTGCGCCAGCACCGTATCGGCGCCGACCTTGCCCGCCGCCATCACCAGACTGCCGTTCTTGTTGATCGTGGCCCCGGTTACCGCATCGCCCGGACCCTTTTCGACCGGCATGGACTCGCCGGTCAGCATGCTTTCGTCCAGCGAAGACCGCCCCTCGATCACCACGCCATCGACCGGCACCGCGTCACCGGGGCGCACCCGCAACCGGTCGCCCTCCATGATGTTTTCCAGTGGCGCGTCGTATTCCGTCCCATCCGGCAGGATGCGCCGCGCAGTTTTCGGCGCGAGGTCGAGCAGCGCCCGGATAGCGTCACCGGTGCGCTCCCGCGCCCGCAGCTCCAGCACCTGGCCGACAAAAACCAGGGCCACGATCACCACCGCCGCCTCGAAATAGGTGCCGACGCCGTGGCCCATCCGGTAGACTTCGGGGAAGAGGCCCGGCAGGAAAGTCGCCACGATCGAATAGAGATAGGCCGCCGCCACGCCGAGCGAAATCAGCGTCCACATGTTGGGCGATCGGTTTACGAGCGAGTCCCATCCCCGGCGGAAGAATGGCAGCGCCGCCCACAGGATGATCGGGGTCGCCAGCGCGAACTCCACATAGCTTGCCGCCTGATGGCCGATCCAGTCGCGCACGGGCAGGCCCACCATCGGCCCCATGGTCAGCACGATCAGCGGAACCGCCGCCGCCGCAGAAATCCACATACGATGCGTGAAATCGGTCAGTTCATGGCTGGGCTCGTCCGAGGGCAGCATCGGCTCCAGGGCCATGCCGCAGATCGGACAGGGCCCCGGCGCGTCCCGAACAATCTCGGGGTGCATCGGGCAGGTGTACTGGACGTTAGCGGGGGCGGACTTCGTTTGCCCGGCGGCGCGGCCCGAGGCGTAGAACCAGTAATCCGCCTTGAACTTCGTCTGGCATTTCTCGGAGCAGAAATGGAACGTCTTGTCCTGGAACTCCGCGTGGCGGGTCTCGGGCCCGACCGCGACCGTCATCCCGCAGACCGGGTCCTTTGCGGTCTTGGCCCCCTCCGGAACGACGGGCTTCGCGTGCTGATGATCGTGTTCCATCTTCTGCCTGCCTTCATCATTCTGGTCGCGGCCCGGGCCCCGGCGACTGGATTCTCAGGCTCTGTTCAATGGTGATCGCGAACACCTGCGCCGCCGGAACTGCGTGCCAGAAAGAAACACTCGAACAGGAGTGCCGACGTCATGCCGGCCAGACCAAGGACGACGATCATGGGATCGGACTTCCATTTGTTGAACACGAAGGCCACGAGAGCCACGGCGTCGAGGGCAATCGCCCTCAACAGAACCCACCCTCGCGCCCCGATGTTGTGGCGGAGACATCGGTGAACGCCTCAGTGAGTGATGTTATCCACCACCGGGCAAAATTATGCGCCGCGTGAGGCGGTGCGGCTGAGATCAAAAAGGACCGTCAGGACGCCTGCGATCACGATGGTGTAAACCGAGAGCAGCCCTGTCAGGGTAGTTTCGCCAGGTCGAAGCCACCCGTCCCCACCCTGCTTCAGTCAACGGCGGCCGACAACGCGGTCGCCGCGTCGGCGCGAAAGCGGCGAGGGGTGGTTCCGCTGATCGGATGACGCCGGGTGTTGAAGGTGTCGTGGACGGGGCGTTACGGGTGAGAAAGCGCTAGGTGTGAGCTCTCAATAGGTTGCCCATCCGGTCCAGGCCGAGGAAGCTGGAGTTGCAGACTTCAGATCCTACCCCGAAGGAGGAACGACACCATCACCCCCTCCGCGATCAACAGCTGGATTACCGAACAGGTGATGCTGAGCGGCGTGGAGGCAACCGTTCGAAGCCGCACCCCGGTCGGCACTCTTGCCCTGACCGGAGCGATCTTCGGGGCCAATGACACGGCGGGCGCGCTTCTGGCCTTTTTCGAGGCTGGGCGCTACTCAACTTGAAGGCTGGCTTGTTCGCCACGGCCCGCTCCGACAGGGGCCAGTCGTTTTAACTTCCTTACTAGGCGCCCGCGGTCGCTGCCGGACGCGCTCTGCACGCCTCCAGCCAGCGCGCCAGGTTGCCGAATTCCTCCGGTGGCCGGTATTTGATCAGCCGCGCGAAGTCCAGACCGACCACCGCCACGACGTCGGCGATGGTGAAGCGGTCCAGGGCGATGAAGTCGTGGTCGGCCAGATGCCGGTCCAGCGTCTTCATGAATTTCTCGGCCGCGACCCGGTTGTAGTCGGCCAGTTGCGGCATCTGGGTTGGCTCCAGCGCGGCCAGCGCCGGATGCGAATGGCGCACGCTCAGCATGATCGGATTGGCCAGATAGAATTCGCAGCGCCGCGTCCACATCTCGACGATGGCCTGTTCGCGCGCATCGTGGCCAAACAGATTCGGTTCCGGATAGAGGGCCTCCAGATAGCGACAGATGGCGATCGATTCCGAGATGGTCGTGCCGTCATCCAGCGACAGCGCGGGCAAGTGGGGCACGCCGACGCGCGTGCGGTATTCAGCCGTCTTGTGCTCGCCGAGCATGATGTCGACCTCGACCACCTCGACGTCGGCGATGCCCTTCTCGGCCATCACCCAGCGGACCCGGCGGGGATTGGGCGCGCGGTGTGACGTGTAGAGCTGCATCTTCATCTCCGTTTCCTATCGCAACGCTATCAGCGGAAGATGATGCCCGGCAAGGCACCGACGACGCAGGCGGTCATCACCGTCGCCAGAAAGCCGGCGAACAACCCCTTCCACACCATACCCAGCACCTCTTCGCGCCGTTCAGGCATCAGGACCGAAAGCCCGGTCACCGTGATCCCGACCGAGCCGATGTTGGCGAAGCCGCACAATGCATAGGTCATCAGGATGCGCGTCCGCTCACTCATCTCGCCGGCGGGCACCTTGCCCAGTTCGATGAAGGCAACGAACTCGGTGAGGGTCAACTTGACCCCCAGCAGCCAGCCGGCCTTGCCCGCCTCGGACCACTCCACCCCCATCAACCAGGCCAGCGGCATGAACAGCCAGCCCAGCAGCCGCTCGACCGTCACCGGCCCGTCGAACAGCCACAGGCCGCCCATCATCACATTGACCAGTGCCACCAGCGCCACGAACACGATCAGCACCGCCGAGATGTTCAGCACTACCATCAGGCCGTCCGCCGTACCCCTGACGATGGCGTCGACGGCGCTGTCGTATTTCAGCGCGGAGTCATAGTCAGCGACCGCGCCGCCCTGCCCCGGCGTCTCGGGAATCATGATCCTGGCCAGCAGCACACCCGCCGGTGCCGACACGATGGAGGCGACCAGCACATGGCCCGCCGCATTGGGCAGGACCGCCTGAAGGATTGCTGCATAGGCCACCATGGTGGACCCCGCGACCGTGGCCAGACCGACCACCATCATCAGAAACAGCTCGGACCGGGTCAGTTTGTCGAGATAGGCGCGGATCACGATCGGGCTTTCGATCATGCCCAGAAAGATGTTGGCCGCCACGGCCAGGGCCGAGGCTCCGCCCAGTCCCATGGTCCGCTGGAACAGGAAGCCAAAGCCGTGGGTGATCCACTTCAATATCTTCCAGTGCCACAACAGGGCCGAAAGTGCCGAGATCACCAGGATCAGCGGCAGGACCTGAAAGGCGAAGGTGAACAGCGCGCCCTCGTTGCCGATGACATAGGGTTGGTCCCCGCCCGCCAGATAGCCGAACACGAACTGCGTCCCGCGGTTGGTGGCGACCGCCAGACCGTCGACGGCTCCCGTGATGGCCGCTAGCACGACCTGGGACCCAGGGATGGCGAACAGCGCCAGCACCAGCGCCGCCTGCACCGCGACCGCGCCCAGTGTCAGCCGCCAGGGAAACGCCCGCCGGTTCTCGGACAGGGCCCAGCAGGCCCCGACGATGACGACGAGGCCCAACAGGCTTTGTAGGTTCAGAACACTGAACATGGCCGACTCCCCCGCATCGCCCCCTTTGCTGCCGGAGACGGTGAATCAGCGCAAGCGGCGTCAGTCGAGCTTGAGCAGTCGGTCGGCGCTCCAGGCTCCGGGTCCGCGCGCGATCAGATACACCAGCGGCGCCAGCCACAGCAGATGGGTGGGCCACCCGGCGGGCACGACGAACAACTGAATCACCGCCGTCATGACCAGAAGGCCGATGGCGGCGGGCCGGGTCAACAAGCCCAGCACGATCAGGATCGGCAAGCCGTGCTCGGCGTATGTCGCAGCATAGGCCGCAAGGTCCGACGACAGCAGGGGGACGCGGTATTCCTCGGCGAAGAGGTAGAAGGTCGAGTCCTTGAGCGTCAGCAGGCCATCGACCTTGGTGCGGCCCGAGAGGAAGAACGGAACCGCGATGCCGATCCGCATCAGCAGGGCGATCGCGGACTCCGGGACGAGGGCGGTGATCCGGTCGTGGATGCGGGCGATGGGATTTTCGGCAGCGGAGATCATGGTGTGGGTCCTGGAACAACCGGGGCGAAGACGCCGGCCTGGATCAGATCGGCGAAGAGGGATGAGTTGTCCGAGCGCCCAACACGGCCGGACGGGGCGGAGCCTTGGGCGGGACCTTGGGCAGCGGCTGCGGCGACGGCCAGCGGTCGGCCCAGCCGGCAAGCCTGCAGGAAAGCGTATTCCGCCGGGGAGATGCGACGGGCCCGCACCTCCAGTCCGGGTCGCCAGATGATCAGCCCTTCGGCTGCGGGCAGCCACTCGAGACTGCCGTCCAGCTCTGGATAGCGATGCGCCAACCAGAGCGAGGGTGCCGACCAGTCGAAACGGAACAGGCGAAGCGACGGATGCAGGCGCAGGACCACGCCCGCCAGCGCCAGACCGAGCTCCGCCGCCTGATCCGACGTCAGCGGCGTGGCGTCTGGAGCCAGGTGGGCCTCGGTCCAGGCCCGGTCCAGTCGAGCGACCGGCGCGAGGTAGGGCAGGCTCTGGGCCGGCGCGAACCGCTCCAGCCAAGCGGGAAAACCCTCGCCAAACGCTGCCATGGCCGGATCGTCTCCGGGCGCCGTATCCGTGAAGGCGTGGGCGGCGGCGCGAAACCATTCATCGCCGGTCAACTCGGCCACGGTCGGATAGTTGGCCTGAAGGGCGTCAATCCGCGCCTTGACCGTGGTGTTGCGATAAACGTCCAGCGCCGCCCGCGATCGGTCGTCATCCGCCATCTCGGACCACAGCGCGTCCGGACGACCGTCGAGCGCGTCGGCGAAGACGGCGTGAAAGGCGGTCATGCGGCAAGCCTCGTTGCGGCAGCCAGCGCCTGAGCGGCGCGGGCCTGTTCGGCCAGCAGGACAGCGAATTCGGGAATCGCGCCGTCGCGCTCGATCAGGGTCGGGCGGTTGCCGATCCGGTCCGTCAGCCGCGCGTGCAGGGCCCAGACGGCCTCGGACACGGGTGTGTCATGGCTGTCGATCAGCAGTCGCTCGCCCCAGACGGGGTCCGGCGTATGGCCGGCCAGATGGATTTCGCCGACCAGCTCGGCCGGGACCGCATCGATCCAGGTCTCGGCGGAAAAGCCCATGTTCGAGGCGCTGACATGGACATTGTTGACGTCGATCAGCAGACCGCATCCGGTTCGCCGTGCAACCTCGGCAAGGAAATCGACCTCGTCCCAGTCGTGGCCGGTCAGGGCCAGGTAGGCGGCCGGGTTCTCGATCAGGAGTCTTCGGCCCAGCGCGCTCTGGGCCTCATCGATATGGTCACAGACCAGCGCCAGCATCTCGTCGTTACGCGGGATGGGCAGCAGGTCGGGATGATAGACGCCGCCGCGCCGCGACCAGGCCAGGTGTTCGGAGACGACGAAGGGTTCAAACCGGTCGATCAGCGCCCGGAACCGCGCCAGATGGGCACGATCCGGCCGCTCGTCTCCCGCCAGCGACAGGCCGACGCCGTGCAGGGACAGCGGCCGTGCCCGCCGGATTCGCTCCAGCCAATGCAATCGTGGCCCGCCTTCGGCCATGTAGTTTTCGGGGTGGACCTCAAACCACAGGCCGGCCTGAGCACCGACCACGGGACATGCCTCGGCCTCGGCATAGTGCCGGGGCTTCAGACTCAATCCGGCGGTCGGGGCGAAAGCCAAGACTCAGCGGCCCGGGATCGGCGTCAGCGAGCCATTGCCCGCAGGCGTGCGGATGGTAGCGCAGGTGCCCTTGGCGACCAGCTTCCAGGCATTGCCCTGCCAGTCGCGGGTCGAGGTACCGGCGCACGAGGTGCCGGGTCCGGCGGCGCAGTCATTCTGGCCAGCCTTGGAGACGCCGTAGCATTTGTCCATTTCAGGACGCGCCTGCGGCTGGGCCATCGCGGCGGAGGCACCGATGGCCAGCAAGGCACCGGCGCCGATTACGATCTTTGTGGGAGTGTTCATGAGGGTGGTCTCCTGAGATTGACCGGTCGGAGTGCCGGTCGGACAGGAGGGAGTTCGTCGCCGAAGTCGACCGGGTTACCGGCGACGCTTCGGAAATTTGCGCCGCGCCTTTCATGCCCGATGATGTAACGCTTGAGGCGGCGGGAGCGTATGACGAGACAACGTGGTCGAACGGGAAGCTCATCTAAAGCGTCTGATGTTGCTTGGCCTGGACGGCGACTCCAAGGCCTGGCGTGCCCTGCTGTCCGATATCCGGCCGGCCATGGCCGCCTTTTTCAAGCGGCGGCTGATCGGTTGCGAAGCCGATGCCGAGGATCTTGTGCAGAACTGTCTGATCGCCATTCACGCCAAACGGGCGACCTTTGATCGATCCATGCCGTTCACGGCCTGGGCCTATGCGATCGCGCGTTACAAGCTGATCGACCATCTGCGTCGTCAGGGCCGGCGCGGCACGGTTCCGCTGGAGGACTCCTTCGTCCTTCTGGCCGAACATACGGTCGAGGACGGCGTCGTTCGCCGCGACCTGACCCGGGTTCTGGCCATCCTGCCGAACCGCCAGCGCCGCCTCGTCGAGGATGTCCGCATCGGCGGCTTCAGCGTGGCCGAAGCCGCCGCGCGCAATGGATTTACCGAAGGGGCCGCCAAGGTGAGCGTTCACCGCAGCATGAAGACGCTGTCCGCCAGCGTACAAAACCATGAAGACTGATGATCTGATCGAAGCCCTCGCCGCTGGCATTCAGCCGGTGAAGCCAGCGCGCCTTTCACCCTGGATGGTCGGCGGGGCGCTGGCCGTCGCCGTTACGGTGGTGGTACTGATGTTCGGCATCCGGCCGGATCTGGCCGAGGTCGTCCAGGGTCCGACCTTCTGGGCCAAGGCCATCTATACCGGCGCGCTCGCCATTGCCTCTCTCTGGCTGGTAACCCGGCTCGGACGGCCCGGCGCGTCCATAGGAATGGCTGGATGGTCTGTGTTGGCTATTGTGGGCCTGGCGGGCCTGATCGGCGCGATCGAGTTGCTCCTCCTGCCGCCTGAGGCGCGGGTCGACGACTGGCTGGGCTTCAACTGGAAGGTCTGCGCCATCAACATCCTCAAGGTTTCGGCCTTCACCGCCCCGCTGACCTTTCTCGCCGCTCGCCGGCTAGCCCCCACCCGTCCTTTGCAGGCCGGTGCCGCTACGGGCCTGTTGACTGGTGCCGTCGCCGCAACCGCCTATGGCCTGTACTGTCCCGAGGCCACGGCTGCCTTCGTGGCCACCTGGTACACTCTTGGCATGGTCGCCGCCGCCGCACTCGGAGCCGTCATCGGACGCTTCGCTCTTCGCTGGTAGGTCGAAAGGCGTCCGCAAAAGCCGCGCTTCAGCCCTGAATCCGTCGCGACGGCTTAAAGCCGCCGCACCAGCCGCCCGTAGTCTTCCATCAGGCCGAGGCTGAGGGCGCCGGGGGTGAATCGGTATTCGCCGATCTCGCTCACCGGCGTCACCTCGGCGGCGGTGCCGGTGACGAAGCATTCGCTGAAGGTGGACAGTTCCTCGGGGCGGATGTGGCGCACGACCACCTCGATGCCCTTGGCCGCAGCCATCTCGATGACGGTCTGCCGGGTGATGCCGTCCAGGATGGCGTCGACCGGCGGGGTGTGCAGCACGCCGTCCTGGACGAAGAAGACATTGGCCCCGGTGGCCTCGGCGACATAGCCGCGCCAGTCCAGCATCATGGCGTCGGCATAGCCGCGCTTTTCCGCCGCGGTCTTGGACATGGTGCAGATCATGTAGAGGCCCGCGGCCTTGGCCGACGAGGGGGCGGTCATCGGGTCGGGGCGGCGCCATTTGGCCCACTCCAGACGGATGCCCTTCGCCTTGGTCTCGGCGTCGAAATAGCTCGGCCATTCCCATACGGCTATGGCCACATGGGTCTTGTTGTTGGCGGCCGAGACGCTGACCTGTTCCGGTCCGAGATAGGCGAGCGGGCGGACATAACAGTCGGACAGCCCCATCTTCTCGCAGGTCGCCTTGCAGGCGGCGTCGATCTCGGCCACGCTGTACGGAAGGTCGAAATCGAGCAGGTTTGCAGAGCGCTTCAGGCGTTCGCTATGCGGGGTCAGCTTGAAGATTTCGCCGCTGTACATACGCTCACCCTCGAACACCGACGATCCGTAATGAAGGGCATGGGTCAGAACGTGCGTTTTCGCTTCCCTCCAGGGCACGAAATCGCCGTCCATCCAGATCCAGCCATCACGATCGTCGAAAGGAACGAAGGCCATTGAAGAACGTCTCCCGCAAAGCTCTCCGGGTTAGACCCGCCGGAACCGCTCAGGTCAACGCCCGGGGCGCGTCGAGGGCTGCATCGCGATGAGCGACGCTCGACCCCATGGACGCTCTGGTCCGATCGCCGGACCCGGCGCGGGCCGCCATCTGCTGGTCGTCGATGACGACGACCGCATCCGCGAGTTGCTGAAGGAATTTCTGGCCCGCGAAGGCTATCGCGTCACCGGGGCCGCCCACGCCGCGGCGGCGAAGCGGATGATGGAGCTGATCGAGTTCGACCTGGTCGTTCTGGACGTCATGATGCCAGGCGAGAGCGGCTTCGACCTGACCACCTGGGTCCGGGGCAGGGCCGAGACGTCGAAGACGCCGGTCCTGCTGCTGACCGCGCGAGGCGATCCCGACGACCGGATCGAGGGCCTGTCGCGCGGCGCCGACGACTATATGTCCAAGCCGTTTGACCCTCGCGAGCTGGCGCTGCGGGTCGATGCGATCCTCAGGCGAACCGGCGGCAAACCCCTGACGCCGCGCGAGATCAAGCTGGGGCCGGCAGTGTTTGACATGGAACGGCTGGAGCTGATGCGCGACGGCAAGATGCAGCGCCTGACCGAGGCCGAGGCGCAGCTTCTGAAGACCTTGGCCATCCACGCCCACTCAGCGGTCGAACGCATGAGCCTGTCGCCCGACACCGCCGACATCACCGGCCGGGCGGTTGACGTGCAGGTCACGCGACTGCGTCGCAAGCTGGAGGCGGACCCCAAGAATCCGCGTTACCTCCAGACGGTGCGCGGCGTCGGCTATATGCTGGCTCCGGATTGATGGATCACTGTCCTCCCCCCACGGGGGAGGGGGACCGCGAAGCGGTGGAGGGGCCCCGCCCCAGGCACCGTTTCCCGATCCTGCCCCCTCCACCATCCTTCGGATGGTCCCCCTCCTCCGTTGGGCGAGGACGACCATGAGACTGCTTCCCGCCGGCGTCTGGGCCCGGGTGCTGAAGCGGCGCCTGCCGACCTCGCTGTGGGGCCGATCGCTGCTGATCATCGTCTTGCCCGTTCTGGTCATGCAGGTGGCGGTGACGTGGGCCTTTTTCGACATGCACTGGCAGACGGTGACCGCCCGCCTGTCCGACGGCCTGGCCGGCGACATCGCCTGGGTAGCCGAGAGCTGGCGCGACGAGCCTACGGCCGAGAACCTGATGGTCATTTCAGGCCGCGCCGAACGTACCATGTCCCTGTCCGTGGCGCTCCAGGAGGAAGCGACCCTGCCTGGGGAGCGCCGGCGCGGCCCGGTCGGCGTCGTCGATCGCACCCTGGAGAAGGCCCTCGCCGCTCGACTGGACCAGCCGTTCTGGTTCGACACCATCCGCTATCCTGCCTACGTCGACATTCGTGTCCAGCAGCCGCAGGGCGTGCTGCGCATCATCGCCCCGCGCGAGCGCGCCGTAGCCACCCAGGCTCATATTTTCGTGCTGTGGCTGCTGATCGCGACCGTCCTGCTGATGGGCGTCGCCATCCTGTTCATCCGCAACCAGGTCCGCGCCATCGAGCGTCTGGCCGACGCGGCCGAGGCCTTCGGGCGAGGCGAACCGCGCGAGCGCTTCAAGCCGTCCGGCGCGCGCGAGGTCCGTGCCGCCGCTCGCGCCTTCATGGACATGCGCGACCGTATCCAGCGCCATATCGACCAGCGCACGGCCCTGCTGGCCTCCGTCAGCCACGACCTGCGCACGCCCCTGACCCGCCTCCGCCTTGAGCTGGCCCTGGCCCCGCCGTTCAAACGGGCCAAGGCGATGCAGAGCGACATGGACGAGATGGAGCAAATGATCGACGAATATCTCGCCTTCGCCCGGGGCGAGGCCGGCGAGGCGGCGCAGGACGTCTCCATCCCGGACCTTCTGGCCGCCGCCGGCGAGGACGCCCGGCGCGCCGGTGCCGAGGTCGAGGTGTCCGTTCCGGCGGGCCTGACCGCCTCCTTACGTCCGATGGCCTTCAAGCGCGCCCTGACCAATCTGGCCGGCAACGCCGCCGCTCATGGCGAGCGCATTCGCCTGTCCGGCCGGACCCTGCCCTCGGGCGGATTGGAACTGGTCGTCGAGGATGACGGCCCCGGCATTCCCGATGACATGCACGAGGAGGCGTTCAGCCCCTTCTCCCGCCTCGACGCCTCGCGGAACCAGAACCACAAAGGCGTCGGCCTGGGGCTGGCCATCGCCCGCGACGTGGCGCGCGGTCACGGCGGCGACATCACCCTGGAGCGCAGCGACATGGGTGGCCTGCGAGCCCTGATCCGCCTGCCCGGCTGATCACATTTGCGCGCGAGCTCTGGCCAAGCTTGGCGGGCTGGAGCATCTTTGGGTCCGACCCCAATGGAGGAACCCATGCGCAGCCTCGCCTTCTTTGCTCCGCTCGCCGCCGCATTGGCGGTCGCCGCTCCGGCCCTGGCCGAGCCCGCCGCCGTCACCGTCACCCTCGGCCCTGATCTTCAGGATCGGGTCGAGACGCTGGGCCGGCGTGACGTGACCGAACAGACCGACCGTCTGGCGCAGATCGTGGCGCGCACCCTGGCGAAACGAGGAGCCCTGGACGGGGCCCGGATCGACCTGATCCTGACTGACTTGAAGCCTAACCGTCCCACCTTCCAGCAACTGGTCGACCGACCCGGTCTCGATGGAATCCGCAGCATATCCATCGGCGGCGCGACCATCGAAGGTCAGATCACCACTGCGGACGGCGCGGTGAGGCCTGTCCGGTACGACTGGTATTCGTCCAGCATTGATAATGTGCGCGGCTTCAACACCTGGCAGGACGCCGACCGCGCCTATCGCCGGCTGGCCGTCAATCTTGCCGACGGACGTTACGTCCGCCGCTAGAGATGTGTGGTCCCGGGATAGAGCGTCCTTGCCCGGGCCACGGCCGCGTCGATAGCGGCGGCTGCGACGCGATCAAGGTCGCCCGAAGTCGTCATGGCGTGCAGGCCCGCGCTGGTCGTTCCCCCCGGCGAAGCGATCCGTGCGATCAGCGCCTCGATGGTCTCACCCGCCTCCAGCCCAGCGGCCGCCGACCTTAGCGCGCCTCCGACCAGCCGGATGGCAGCGTCGGCATCCAGCCCCTGAGCTACCCCCGCCCGCGCCAGGGCCTGCGTAAAGGCCAGGATAAAGGCCGGCGCCGACCCCGCCGTCGCGGTCGCCGCGTCCATCAGACCCTCGTCAGCGAGGTCCACCAGTTCCGCTATGGGCCGGAACAGTCCCGCAGCGACCTCGCGCGCCACATCGACGTCGCTCCAGATCGCCGCAACGCCTCGCGCCTGAGCCACCCCGGTCGTCGGCATGACCCGCGCCACCCGTCGGCCGATGGCCAACGCGATGTCCCCCGCCTTCACCCCGGCCATGACGGACACGACGACGGCATCGGGGGCTAACGCCTCCGCCAAGGGCTCAATGGCCGCCCGCCACATCGCGGGTTTCACGGCCAGCACCAGCGTTGTCGCCCGCGCCAACGCCACGGTCGGCGGATTAACCCGCGCGCCAAGCGCCAGCGCCGCTTGGGCGGCGGGCTTTTGCGATGGGGTAAGGATGACCAAAGCCGACGGCGCGACCGTCCCCGTCGCCAACCAACCTTCGAGAATGGCCGAACCCAGCCGACCGCAGCCCACCAGGACAACGGGTCTGGGTTCGCGCTGGGAGGCCATGGCCGTCAGGCCGTGCCGACGGTCTCGAACAGGCAGGCGTCGATCGCCTCCTGCGGCTTCTTCGACCCGCGGATCATGAAGTCGAAGGCCGGATAATATCGATCCGCCGCCTCAACCGCCGCGTCGATCATCGACGCGGCCTGGGCCAGCGTCGGGCGCTCGCCCATGGGCAGGGCCAGCGAATGGCGGAAGACGATCTCGCCGTCCTCGGCCCAGACTTCGAAATGGCCCATCCAGGTGCGCTGATTGATCAGGCCGACCAGTTCATAGGCGGCGGCGCGCTTGGACTTGGACGCCTGCAGATCGAGGGCACAGCACAACTGCAGGCAGTCGCCTTCCGGACGCCAGGCGAACCACAGCTCATAGTCCTTCCAGTCGCCGGCCAGTGCAAAGGCCAGATCGCCGTCGTCGGTGCGGTCGAACGGCAGGTTCTCGGCCACGAGCACATGTTCGACGACGTCCAGCGGATCGTGCGGGACATCGGTTTCTTCGGGCCGGACGGCGTCCATCAAGTCATCTCCGGGCGCGACTCACGCCCTGTCGGGGAACGGTAGGCGGGTTCGCAGATTCGGCTCAACCGGCTGCGTCCTGAGGGGGAACTGGGCCTGTGGACGTTCCCGTGGCAGGCTTCTTTATGGTCTTGGCGGGACCCTTCACGGTCGCGATCTCGGCCCGCAGCGCGGCGATTTCAGCCTTCAGGGCGTCGAACTCGTCGCGCCGCACCAGATCCAGATCCGCAGCCATGCGATCCGTCTGTGCCCGGAACGCCGTCTTGGCCTCCTCGCCCGCCGCCTGGGCCAGGCCCATGGCGCCGGTCGTCAGCTTGGCGAACTCGTCAAGGATGGGATTGCGGGTCTGCATGGCGGCTCCGACTCAAAGTGATGAGCGTTGTTAACGAAGGTTCACCCGATATGGTGAACGAAACCTTGCTGTCGATGCGACCGATGGCGACAGAATGGCGCCGCCCTTCGGCATCCCGCCGAAATTTCAGGGACGGGGGCCGGTCCGCTTGCTAAACGGCAGATGACGAACGGCCATCAGGAGCGCCCGTGCAATTTCCCGAGTTCGACCCGGTGCTGTTCAGTATCGGCCCGCTGGACATCCGCTGGTACGCGCTCGCCTATGTGGCGGGCATCGTTGGCGGATGGTGGTACGCCAATCGACTGGCCCGGGCCAATGCCCTGTGGCAGCCCGCCAAGCCCCCGGTCACCACGGTCCAGCTGGACGATCTGGTGCTGTGGATCGTGCTCGGCATCATTCTCGGCGGCCGCCTGGGCTATGCGCTCTTCTACAAGCCTTCGCTCTACGCGGACCTGTTCACCGGGGCCGACTGGGGCGAGCGAATGGGGCTGTTCCGCCTGTGGGACGGCGGCATGGCCTTCCACGGCGGCCTGATCGGCGTGGCCATCGCTATCGTTGCCTACGCGCGTCGCAACAAGGTCAATCTGCTCAGCCTCGGCGACCTGGTCGCGCCCGTCGTGCCGCTGGGCCTGCTCTTCGGTCGTCTGGCCAACTTCACCAACGGCGAGCTGTGGGGCCGCGAAACGACCGTCCCCTGGGCCGTCCGCTTCTGCAACGCCCGGATCGAGCAGATGTATGGTTTCTGCCCCGCAGGCAATGAGCCGCGTCACCCCAGCCAGCTCTACCAGGCCGGCCTCGAGGGGCTTCTCCTGCTCGGCGTGCTCTGGTTTGCCGTCTACAAGGCGAAGCTGCTGCGAAAGCCCGGCTACGTCACCGGCATCTTCCTGTTCGGCTACGGTCTCATCCGGGCGTCGCTGGAGACTGTGCGCGAGCCGGACGCGGGCAAGCTGTCCGAACTGCCGCTGGGGCTGACCATGGGCATGATGCTGTCGGTGCCGATGATGCTGATCGGCGCCTGGCTGATCTGGCGGGCCTGGAGCCGTCCGTCGGTCGCGGGCTGATCCCGTGGCCCTGAAGGACCGTCTGGCGCGCGAGATCGCTCTGACCGGGCCGATGACTGTCGCCGACTACGTCAATCGCTGCCTGCACGATCCGCAGGACGGCTATTATGCGACCCGGCCGGCCATCGGCGCGACCGGCGACTTCATCACCGCGCCGATGATCAGCCAGATGTTCGGCGAGTTGATCGGTCTGTGGGCGGTCGAGATGTGGCACAGGCTCGGCGCGCCAGAGCGGGTCCGGCTGGTCGAGGTCGGTCCCGGCGACGGCACCTTGATGGCTGACGCCCTGCGCGCCGCCCGTCTGGAGCCGGCCTTCCAGGAAGCCGTCGACCTCGTCCTGATCGAGCCCAGCCCGCCTTTGCGGCAGGCGCAGGCCCGCATGCTGGGCGAGAGCGACGTCCATCCCCGCTGGGTCTCGGCGCTCGACCGGGTGGAGACGGACGCGCCGGTGATCTTGATCGCCAATGAGGTGCTGGACTGCCTGCCCGCCCGGCAGTTCGTGAAGACAGACGACGGCTGGGCCGAGCGCCGCGTCGGCGTCACGGACGACGGCGAGCTCCACTTTGGTCTGGTAAAGATCAGCGGCGGCTTCAAGCGACCGGCCCTCGATGTCGCGCCGGGCCAGACGGTGGAAATGTCCGACCAGCAGGCCGCATTCGGCCGCGACGTGGCGGCGCTGGTCAAGGCCGCATCCGGCGCGGCCCTGCTGGTCGACTACGGCCGCGCGCGCGCCGAGGCCGGCGACACGCTCCAGGCCCTGCGTCGTCACCAGAAGGTCGACCCGCTGGCCACGCCGGGCGAGGCGGACGTGACCCAGTGGGCCGACTTCCCGACCGTGCTGGAGGCCGCCGTGCGTGCGGGCGGCGACGTGACCGGCGCCATCGGCCAGGGCGAGTTCTTGACCCTGCTCGGTATCGAGCACCGGGCGGCGCGTCTCAAGGCCGGGGTGACCGAGGCGGGTCGCGCCGACGCCGCCGCCGTCATTGATCGTCAGCTGAACCGGTTGGTCGCCCCCGATCAGATGGGAACCCTGTTCAAGGCCTGCGCGATCTTCTTTCCGAGCACGCTGGTCGTGCCCGGCTTCGAGGCCTGACCATGGCGCTGGGCCCCATCACCCATCCGCTGCTCGACAAGGTCGGGGTCCGCCACGGCTTCTTCACGCGCCACGGCGGCGTCTCGACGGGCCTCTACGACAGCCTGAACACCGGCGTCGGCTCGGCCGACGATCCCGCCGCCGTCTCCGAAAACCGGCGCCGCGTCACCGCGCATCTTGACGGCGTCCCCGACGACCTCGCCGCCTGCTACCAGACCCACTCCGCCGTCGCCCGGGTCGCCGAATTGGGCTGGAAGGGCGAGCGGCCCGAGGGCGATGCCACGGTCACGGCGACACCGGGCGTCATCTGCGCCGTCCTGACCGCCGACTGCGCGCCCGTGCTTCTTGTCGACGCCGAGGCGGGGGTCGTCGGCGCCGCCCACGCCGGATGGAAGGGCGCTCTGGGCGGCATCGTCCAGTCCACGGTCACGGCCATGCAGACCCTGGGGGCCGACCCCCGCCGCATCGTCGCCGTCGTCGGTCCCTGCATCGCCCAGACCAGCTATGAGGTCGATACCGCCTTCCGGGACCGATTCGTGCATCACGACAGCGGTAGCGGACGGTTCTTCATTCCCGGCATCGCGCCGGACAAACGCCTGTTCGACCTGCCCGGCTTCGTCCTGTGGCGGCTGGAACAGGCGGGCGTCGGAGACGCGGCCTGGACCGGGCACGACACGCGGACGGACGAGACGCGGTTCTTCTCCAACCGCCGGGCCTATCTGGATGGAGAGTCCGATTTCGGGCGGTTGATGAGCGCGATCAGTCTGGGCTGAAGGCACCGTTGTCTTCCAAATCCTCGAATCCGGTCTTCGAAATCATCCGTTGCGGGTATCTGAATTCCTCATCGCGCGAAGGCCAGACTTACCCCGCCATCGCCAATTCGGGCACGCGGCTGACGTCGCGCCAGGCCTGCGGGCTGGCCAGCAGCTGGCGGACCAGCAGGTTGTTGATGTGGTGGCCCGCCTTGACGCCTTCGTAGCGACCGAGCAAAGGCGCGCCCAGCACATACAGGTCGCCGATGGCATCCAGCGCCTTGTGCTTGACGAACTCACGTTCCATCCGCAGGCCGCCGGGGTTCAGAATCTGGTCGCCGTCGATGACGACGCAGTTCTCGAGGCTGCCGCCACGCGCCAGACCGGCGGCACGCAGGGCCTCGACCTCATGGGCGAAGCCGAAGGTGCGGGCGGCCATGATCTCGTCGCGGAAGGTCTGCTCGTCGACGACGAAGTCCACCACCTGGTGGCCGATCACCGGCGTCGGGAAGTCGATCTCGAACCGCATCTCATAGCGGTCGCACGGCAGCAGGGCGGCGGTCTTGTCGCCTTCCTGCACCCGGATCGGCTCGAGTATCTCGATATAGCGGACCGGGGCTTCCTGACGGCGGAAGCCGGCGCGGTCCAGCAGTTGGACGAACTGCAAGGCCGAGCCGTCGAGGATCGGCAACTCAGGCCCGTCCACCTCAATCACGGCGTTGGATACGCCCAGGGCGGCGAAGGCGGCCATCAGGTGTTCGATAGTCGACAGGCTGGCACCGGCGGCGTTCTGGATCTTCGTATTCAGGCGGGCGTCGACGACGGCCTCACCCGAGACCGGGATACGGTTGTTGCGGTCCTTGATGTCCGTCCGCACGAAGACGATGCCCGTGCCGACCGGCGCCGGACGCACGGCCAGTCGCACCCTGTCGCCCGTGTGCACGCCCACGCCAGCGATGATCGCTGGGGCGACGGTCGTCCTCTGGCGATGGTCGTTGCTGACCGACAAACTCAAGCTCTCTTCAAATCAGCGGCCCGTTAAACATACGGACCCCGCCCCACGAACCGTTTAGCGAGCGGGGGACCAGCAGAAAATGAAAGTCGGGTTTCGGATTGTTTCGGTTTCGATAACCCTCTCCCTCCCGATGATGGGGAGGGAGACGCGGGTTCTAGAGCGAAATCGGTCTTGATGGACGCAGTCCATCAAGGCTCAGATTTCGCTCCAGCATGATTCTGGACCATTTTTTGGATTCAGGTCGATTCGACCTGAAGCAAAAGTGGTCTAGAGCGAAATCGGTCTTGATGGACGCAGTCCATCAAGGCTCAGATTTCGCTCCAGCATGATTCTGGACCATTTTTTGGATTCAGGTCGATTCGACCTGAAGCAAAAGTGGTCTAGTTGGCCAGGCGACGCAGGAAGGAGGGGATTTCCAGATCGTCCTGGGCCTCGACCGGTTCCGGCTCCTGCAGCTGCGCCGAGCTGGTCGAGCGCATCTGCGAGGTGGTGTCGTTGTGGCGCGGCTCGGCCGCATAGTTCGGCTGCGTCTGCTGACGCTTGCCGCGTCCGAACAGGCTCCAGCCGCTCTTGCGATGGTCGCGGTCGTCATAGTCGTCAAAGGCCGGCTCGGCGAGGGTCGGAGCGGACTGCGGCGCGGGATTGGATGCGCCACGGTCCATATACAGGTCGCCCTGGCCCTGGGCGGCGGTCGCGACGCGGGGCGAGGATTCGAACTCCTCGACCCAGGGATCGACGATGGGCTCCAGCTTGCGCTCTTCAGCGACGTGGATCACCGGCTCGGGGCGAGGTTCCAACCTGGGCTCCGGCGCGCGGGCCGCGGCACCGTAGGGGGGCTGTGACGACTGAAAGGTCGGGACGACGGGCGCGGGCTCGGGCTGACGCGAGAGCTCGGCGCGGACCGGCTCGGCGCGCGAGGCGGCGTAGGGCGCGGCTGGACGGCGGGTGTCGAAGGTCGCGCCCGAGGCGGTCGGCGTGCCCTTGGCGGCGGACAGGTCTTCCATGCCCGTGGCCACGACCGAGACGCGGATCTTGCCGTCCAGGGCCGGGTCGAAGGCGGCTCCGAAGATGATGTTGGCGTCGGCATCGACCTCGCCGGCGATGGCGTTGGCGGCCTCGTCGACTTCCAGCAGGGTCATGTCCATGCCGCCGGTGATGTTGACCAGCACGGCCTTGGCGCCTTTGAGGCTGGTCTCGTCGAGCAGCGGGTTGGCGATGGCGTTCTGGGCGGCCTGCAGCGCGCGGTCGTCGCCCGAGGCCTCGCCCGTGCCCATCATCGCCTTGCCCATTTCGGACATGACGGCGCGGACGTCGGCGAAGTCGAGGTTGATCAGGCCGGGCAGGATCATCAGGTCGGTGATCGAGCGCACGCCCGAATGCAGCACCTGGTCGGCCATGCCGAAGGCGTCGGCGAAGGTGGTGCGCTCATTGGCGACGCGGAACAGGTTCTGGTTCGGAATGACGATCAGGGTGTCGACATAGCGTTGCAGCTCGGCGATGCCCGCGTCGGCCAGCCGCATGCGATGACGGCCCTCGAAGGTGAAGGGCTTGGTCACCACGCCGACCGTCAGGATGCCGCGGTCGCGGGCGCATTTGGCGATGACGGGGGCCGCGCCAGTGCCGGTGCCGCCGCCCATGCCTGCGGTGATGAAGACCATATGGGCGCCTTCAAGGTGCCCATGAATTTCGTCGGCGGATTCCTCGGCGGCGTTCATGCCGACCTCGGGGTGGGCGCCGGCGCCCAGGCCTTGCGTGATGGTCTCGCCCAGCTGGACGCGGCGGTCGGTCTTGGCGAACGACAGATGCTGCGCGTCGGTGTTGGCGACGACGAACTCGACGCCCTCCAGACCGGCGTCGATCATGTTGTTGACGGCGTTGCCGCCTGCGCCACCGACGCCGAACACGACGATCCGGGGCTTTAAATCCGTGGCCTGCGGCCGCACCAGCGAGAGTGACATATTTATATCCGACCTGTTGACCCTGCCCTTGCGATCCCGATGCGAAAACCCGCCGATTCGCATTGGTTATGAGCGCGTTAAGGAAACGCCCGAACTGCTTAAGGGAGTGTTACCGGATAGGATGAGTCGGCCGTCTGGCCACGGAAATTGTTAACCTTCGGCACGGTTTCCGGTCTGTGGACAACGAGAAAGGGCGGCTCTTTCGAGCCGCCCTTTCCGTATCGCTTGGTCTGTCCGTCTTAGTAGGGGCGGAAGTTCAGGCCGATGTTGAAGCGACGGCCGTAGGGATCGATGTTCGAGGCGAAGCCCAGGTAGGGCGGCGGCTCGGCGTCGAAGGCGTTGGTCACGCCGGCCCGCAGGGTCAGATTGTCCCGCAGATTGTAGCGAACGGCGAAGTCGTGGCGGGCGAAGTTACCCGTCGTGTTCTTGAACGACTCCTCGATATCGAGGTTCCCCGTGGCGACCAGATCCCGCGACTTGCTGAGATCCGTCGACACGGTCCAGTCGGCGGTCCAGGTCACGGCCCAGGTGTCGTTCGGCGACCAGGTCAGACGCGAGACGCCTTCCAGTCGGGGGAAGAACACACCCGTCGTCGAGTCGGTAAAGATGTTCGGGTTGGCCGGATTCAGGAAGTTCTTCTGATCGATCAGCCACAGGCCGCTGAGGCTGTAGTTGAGGCGGCCGAGGTTCCAGCCGAACGTCTCTTCGAGATCCAGACGGTAGTTGATGGCGATGTCCAGACCGCGGGTCTCCAGCTTGGCTCGGTTGATCGCCGCCAGGATGAAGCCGCCGACGGGATCGCCCGTACGAGCGCCGACCATGAAGACGTCGAAGGCAGTCCCCCGGTCCGGCGTGTTCCGGAACACCAGGTTGCAGGACTGGGTGTTCAGTCCAACACCGTTGACGCAATCGTTGGCGAGGAACTGACCGCCCGGCGTAACGATCACGTCTTTCAAGCTGATCTCGTAATAGTCGAGCACGATCGACAGGTCGGGGAAGAAACGCGGACGCAGAACCGTCGAGAAGGTGAAGGATTCCGAGGTTTCGGGCGTCAGGCCCGGATTGCCGCCGACCACGCTGGCGATACCGGACGCGTAGAAGGGCAGGAAGTCGTCGAGCTGGGTGACGGTGGCACCGGCGAAGTCGTAAGTTAGACCCCTGGCGGCCGCCAGCGTGGTGCAGTTGGCGATCCGGTTGGCCTTGATCTGGGCCGCGTCGTCGCCCTGGAAGCCGGCGATGACGGTCGTAGCGCAGGGATCGACGAAACCGTTGACGAAAGTCTGACTGAGGGGTTTGAAGTTTTCGCCCAGGTTCGGGGCGCGGAACGAGGTGTTGAAGCTGGTCTTGAAGGTGATGTCCTGGATCGGACGATAGACCAGGTTCACCCCATAAACGTCGCCTGCGCCGGCCGTCGTGTAGTCGAACTGGCGATAGGAACCGCTCAGCTCGGCGTATTCGCCCAGCCAGCTGTCGCGGAACAGCGGGATCGCGAGTTCGGCGAAGAACTCCTCGGTCTCATACTCGACACCGGCCAAGTCGGCGCCCGTGTTCAGTTGCAACAGACGATTGTTGGTGTCGGCGCTGCGGCCGATGGCTTCGGTATATTCACGCCGGTATTCGGCGCCCAGTGCGACGCCGATCGGACCGGCACCCCACAGGTCCCAGAGCTGGCCCGAGATCGAGGCGATGGCGCCATCCTGGATGTTCGTTTCGCGAACACGGATGGAGGTCGAGAAGAAATTCAGGGCCTCGCGGCTTTGATTTCCGGCGCCGAACACATTCAGCGGCACACACTGGGTGACTTCCGGGTCCGTGATCGCGGCACCGACGCCGTAGGACGTGCGGGCCGTGAAGGGGTTCTGCTCACGAACGTCGAGGCCCTGGGCCCGCAGCAGACGAACGCGGCAGACGATTTCTCCGGGGCGACCGCTCACGAGGCCGGCGGTATCGACGACGGAGTCCATGGCGTGACCGAAGCGGACGGCGTCCGCACCGAACTCCTGGTTGGTGTTGTTCATCTCGCCGCGAGTGTAGGAGATGTTCCAGTTGAAGTTGTCGATAAAGCCGACACGGTCATAGTTGCCGTCGATGGCAGCCACATAACGTTCTAGTTCGCGGTTGTTCTGCTGGCCGCGATCGATGCCGAAGCCGCGGTGGTTTGCGATGGCGCCGGCTTGAGCGGCGTTGATCACCGCCCCCGGGGCTGTGGTCGTCGGCGCACCATAACGAATGAAGGTGTTGCCCGCGATCGCCGCGCGCACATTGGCCGGCAGGAAGGCGTTGTCCAGGCGGGTGGTGAACGTTGCCGTTCCCGAAATCAGACCCGGCGTCGTCGCGGTGCCCGTTCCGCTAGCAAAGGAGAAGTCGGAGACGAAGATGTCCCAGAACGACTTCTGACCTTGGTCGTAAGCGTCTTCCGTCGTATATTTGGCTTCAAGCGACAGCTGGATCGCGTCGGTCAGGTCGAAGTTCACGCCGGCCTGGAAGCGCTTGGCTTCCTGGAACGGGAAGCGCGACCGCTGGTTGAAGGCGGTCTGGTTCGCCAGCTCGCCGTCGCCACCGATGTTCCACGGACGGCTGATGCCGGTATCGCCGATGCGCTGGCCGAAATTGGCCAGGCGCCCGACCGTGCCGTTGTACCAGTAGGTTTTGGCCGGATCGACGGCGAAGCAGTTGCCCGAGAACGAGGCGCCCGGGCAGTCTTGCAGCGGCACGTCCGGATCGTTCGTCGCGCTCGGGCGCTGCATGTTGGCCAGCGTCGTCGAACCCCACTGCGGGCGGTCCAGACGGCGAGCGTTGAAGAACTGACCAACGTCGAAGATGCCGTCGTTCACCGGGCCGATCAGGGAATTGGTCGGATCGGCATCGACGCCCAGTTGGATGCGGCCATCTCGCAGCCAGTTGATGTGCTCGGCGAACACTTCCTCGGCGCGCTCGTATTCACCGTGAACATAGATGTTCAGACGGTCGTCAAACAGGTTGGCGCCGGCCAGAACCGAAAAGCGGCGGGTGTCGGCGGAGCCACCCTGGACCAGCTGGCCGTAGTTGGCGTCGATCTCGAGACCTTCGAAGTCCTTGCGCAGGATGTAGTTGACCACGCCGGAAACGGCGTCGGCGCCGTAAACCGACGAAGCGCCGCCGGTGATGATCTCGATGTTCTCGATCAGCAGGCGGGGAACGGTCGAAACGTCGAGCGCCAGGTTGCCAGCCTGCGAGCCGACGTGGCGGCGACCGTCGACCAGCGACAGCGTCCGGCCGGAACCCAGCGAGCGCAGGTTGGCGAACTCGAGGCCGCCGTCATTGAGGCCCGAACCCGTGGTGTCCGAAGGCACCAGCGAGTTGGCCAGGGCGGGAATGGTGGCCAGATAGTCGATGACCGTGGCCTGACCCGTGCTCAACAGGTCTTCGCGCGCGACCTGGATCAGCGGGGTTGGGGCGTTGGTCGGGTCGCGCCGGATGCGCGAACCGGTGACGACCACGTCTTCGACCTTGGTGGCCTCAGGATCCTGCTGGCCCTGAACGGTGACACCCGGAAGCTGGGTGGCCTGAGCCAGGGCCGGAGCCGTTGCGGCCATGACGCCCACCAGAATCGTCGTGCCAAAGAGGTACTTGCGCTTGAGAAGCATGTGTCGGGCCCAACCAGTTGTGAATGCAAAACCCACGCTCCGCCTTGCGACGGAGTCGGATTAGAGAGGCTACGGTATCAGCAAAGCCCCCGTCCACAAGCGATTGTGGCACCCGAAAGTCAAATCAAGGCCCATAATGTAACACTCCGGACACACTATCGCCACGCAGTTGAATCGTTATTTGAATGGGTCAGGGTTGAAAAAATGGCCGCGTGGCGGTCAGTATCGCTACGACAAGGGCGCTGGATCACCACAATCCCGCCCTTCGGACGACCGTCATTCGGCCAGAATCACGCGGCGTCAGAGGTTTTCGCGCAACCAGCCCGCCGCCCGCGCGACGATCCCGCCACGGTGCACACGCGGCGCATCGGCCGCTGTGATCTGGCGCGACATCAGCTTGCGCGCCGACACCGCTTCCCGCGGACCATAGGCGGCGCGCAGCAGCACCCCGGCGGCGGAACAGAAGGCGGGGCCCGAGGCCGCGTCGGCCAGGTGGGGCGCGCGCTGAGGCTTGCCGAGACGGACCGGGCGATCAAACACCCGCACCGCCAGTTCCCTGACGCCGTTCAGCTGGCTGGCACCGCCGGTCAGAACCAGACCCGCGCCGGGCTCGAGACCCACGCCCGCGTTTCTCAGCCGGTCACGCAGCAGCTCCAGCGTTTCCTCGACGCGCGGCGCGATGACGGTCTTGAGCATGGCGCGCGGGACCACGACCGGACCCGCTGACGGATCTTCGCCGCGCGGCGGGGCCTCCAGCATCTCGCGGTCCTCGTTGGCCGAGGCCATCGCAGAGCCGTGCAGGGTCTTCAACCGCTCCGCGCCGGCCTTGGACGTGGACAGACCGCGGGCGATGTCGGCGGTCACATGATCGCCGCCGACGTTCAGGCTCTCGATATGCAGCAGCGACCGCCCGCCCCAGACGGCGGCCGAGGTGGCCCCTCCCCCCATGTCGATGCAGACGCAGCCCAGGTCCATCTCATCGTCTTCCAGCGCGGCCAGCGACGAGGCGACCGGCGCGGCCACCACGCCCTGCAGGTCGAGATGGGCCAGTTCCAGACAATGGCTCAGGGCGGTGAAGGCGCTCTCGGCCATCGACACGACCAGCAGGTCGAGGCCGAGCGAATGTCCCCGCATGGCGCGCGGATCGTGCACGCCGCGCGCGCCGTCCACCGACCAGGCGATCGGCAGGACGTGGATCGGGCGGCGATTGGGCAGGCGCATCTGGGCCAGCGCCATGCCGATGGCGCGCGCCAGATCGGCGTCGCCGACAGGCGTGGCGCCCAGCGAGACCCGCGCCTGAACCCTGTGACTGGCCATCTGGCCGATGGCGGTCGTGACCACGACGCCGGACACGGGCGATCCCGCCGCGCGCTCGGCCCGCTCGACCGCGTGACCGATGGCCTGGGCCGCTTCGTCCATATTGACGATGCCGCCGCCGCGGATGCCGCGCGACTGGACGTGACCCGCGCCCGCGACCCGGATGGTGCGGTCGGCATGACGCACGCCCTCGGGCTTCATGATGAAACAGCCCACCTTGGACTGACCCAGATCGAGCGCCGCCACCACGGGCGCGCGACCGGCGGCGCCCTTGGCGTTCTCCACAGATTTGTCCACGGACCGTCCGGCCATTCGTCGTTCCTGCTAAGCGTCGTCGTCGGAGGGCCGGACGGCGACCTCTGATGGCGTTCTGAGATCGATGCGGGCGAAGCCCAGTTCGAGCAGCCGCTCGCGCTGGTCCAGCGCGTCCAGCTGAATGAGGGCCGCGTCCTGATCGGTGGCGGGCAGCTGGATTAGACTGCCGTCCTTGAGGCGCAGGTCCCAGCGCCGCTCGTCGACCCGCACCAGGGCTTCGACCCGGCTCTGCAGGCGTGGGCGCTGGGCGATCAGCGGCAGCACTTCGGACGCCGCCTGTTCGGCCCCGCGACCGACGATCAGCGGAAGGTTGGGATAGCGACCGGCGTCGGCCCCCGCGATCACCTGGCCGTGGCCGTCGATGACGACGTTGCGCCCGCCGGTCTGCCAGATGGCCAGCCGGTCATGCTCGACGACGTGCACGATCAGGGTGTTGGGCAGCAGGCGCAAAACCTTGGCCGACTTGACCCAGCCGACCGTCTCCACCCGCTCGCGCACGGCGTTCAGGTCGATCGAGGTCATCGCCTGATCGCCGCTCAGATTGACCGCACGTTCGATGGCGGCCGTCGCCTCGGCGGACTCGCCCTCGATGAAGACCCGCTCCAGCTTCAGACCCATACCGACGGCCAGGCCGTCCATGCCCGTCGACAGGGAGGCGCCGATGCGCTCGGCGCGCGCGCCTGTGGCCAGGACGGCCACCAGCACGACGACGCCCGCGGCGATCGAGATCATGACGGCGCGGGGCGTCAGGTCCAGTCGGCCAAAGGCGGCCATCTTTGCGGGCGTGGCGGGTGCGTTGCGGGCCGCGCCTCGACCCCGGCCGCCCTTGGGGGACGGTCCGCGCTTCAGAGGCTGGTTCGAACTCTGTCGCCGACCGCCGCGAACTACCGCGGGCATGACGCGTCCTCCACCATCCACCGGACCAGGGTTTTATAATCCATCCCGACATGGGCGGCCTGCTCGGGACTGAGCGAGGTCGGCGTCATGCCCGGCTGGGTGTTGACCTCCAGAAGGACCAGTTCGTCCTTAATATCGTCATAACGAAAGTCGGATCGGGTCACGCCGCGGCACCCCATGGCGGTGTGGGCGCGCTCGGATTGGCGCAGCGCGGCCTCGAAAACATGCGGCGGCAGCTTCGCCGGCAGCACGTGGATGGAGCCGCCCGGGGCGTATTTGGCCTCATAGTCGTAAAAGCCCTTGGTCGGCGTGATGTCGGTGATGGTCAGGGCGCGGGGTCCGGACTTCTCCCCAAGAACAGTGACCGCCAGTTCCTGGCCGGCGATGAAGGGTTCGACCATCACCTGCTCGCCCCAGGTCCAGGACACCTCGCCGGGCGCGGCGCACGGCGGCTCGCCCGCGCGCACCAGATAGACGCCAACGGAGGAACCCTCGGCGTTCGGCTTTATCACATAAGGGGGCGGGATCACGTGGCCCGCCGCCACCGCGTGCCGGTCGAACAGCCCCCCGCCGGGCACGATGATGCCTGCGGCCTTCAGCACCGCCTTGGACTTGTCCTTGTCCATGGCCAGGGCCGAGGCCAGCACGCCGGAGTGGGTATAGGGAAGGCCCAGTGTCTCCAGCACGCCCTGGACGCAGCCGTCCTCGCCCCATGCGCCATGCAGGGCGTTGAAGACGACGTCCGGTTTAAGTTCGGTCAGGACCTGGGCCAGGTCGCGCCCAGCGTCGACGCGGCTGACCTGCGCCACCTGCCCTTCCAGCGCATCGGCGCAGCCCTTGCCCGAGGACAGCGACACCTCGCGCTCGGACGACAGCCCGCCCATCAGGACGGCGACGTGCAGGTCTGCGAACGGGCGGGTCATGTTGGGATCAACTCAGAGCGGGCGGCCGATCCTCTTGATCTCCCATTCGAGGTTTACGTTCCGTTTACTTTGAACGTCGGCGCGCACGGTTTCGCCCAGACCCTCGATGTCGGCGGCCGTCGCCTCGCCGGGGTTGATCATGAAGTTGGCGTGCAGTTCGCTGAACATCGCCCCGCCTCCGCCTTTACCGTCCGGCGCCTTATATAGCTTGCCGCGCCACCCGGCCTCGTCGACCAGCTGCCACGACGAATGGCCCGGCGGGTTCTTGAAGGTCGAGCCGCCGGTCTTTTCGCGGATCGGCTGGGTCTGTTCTCGGCGCGAGGTGATCTCGCCGATGCGGGCGGCAACGGCCTCGGGATCATCCGGCGTGCCGCGATAGGTCGCCTCCAGCCAGATGATGTCGGCCGGCGCCTCGGAGTGGCGATAAGTATAGCCGAAGTCCGCCACGGCGAATTCGACCCGCTCGCCCGAGCGCCTCACGCCGCGAGCGGTCACGAGAATGTCCTTGGTCTCGGCACCATAGCAGCCGGCATTCATGGTCAGGGCCCCGCCGATCGTGCCGGGGATGCCCGCATAGAACTCCAGCCCCGCCAACCCAGCCTTGGCCGAGGCCTTGGCCACCATGGAATCCAGCGCACCGGCCCCGGCGGTGATCGTCTCGCCCTCGGTCGTGATCCCCGCGAACGGCCGCCCGGCCAGCCGGACGACCACGCCCTCGACCCCGCCGTCGCGGACGATGACATTCGAGCCCACGCCCAGCACCGTCACCGGCACGGCCGGATCGAGCGCCTTCAGGAAGTCGGCCAGATCGTCGCCGTCGGTCGGGATGAACAGCACGTCGGCCTTTCCGCCGACCCGAAACCAGGTGAACGGCCCCAGCGGCTCGTCAAGCAGCAGCTTGCCGCGCACGGGAGGGAGGGAGTCACGCCCCACCATTCGAAATTCCGCTCATCCCAGCTCCTCCAACTGCCCCGGCAGTGCATAGGCCCACTGGGTGATGTCGCCCGCGCCCAGCAGGACGACCAGATCGCCCGCCTTCGCCTCGGCGTCGATCACCCCCGGCAGAGCCCCGACGCTTTCCAGCGGCTGCACCGACCGGTGCCCGAATCGGCGGATACCCTCGACCAGCGCGTCCTTGTCGATCCCCTCGATCGGGCTCTCGCCCGCCGCATACACGTCGGCCACGATCACCGCGTCAGCGTCGGAGAAACAGGTCGAAAACTCCTCCATCAGGGAGGCCAGCCGGGTGAAGCGGTGCGGCTGGACCACCGCGATGACCCTCCCCTCGGCGACCTGGCGCGCGGCCTTCAACACAGCGGCGATCTCGACCGGGTGGTGGCCATAGTCGTCGACGATGCGGACCCCGCCGACCACGCCCGTGGTGGTGAAGCGCCGCTTGACCCCGCCGAAACCGGCCAGTCCGGCCTTGATCGCCTCGTCCGACACGTCCAGCTCGCGCGCTACCGCGATGGCGGCCAGGGCGTTGGTGACATTGTGCCAGCCCGCCATGGGCAGATGCAGGCCCTCGATCCGGATCGGCTCGTCCAGCGCGGCCAGTCCCTGGCCTTGTATGATCACGTCGAAGCGACAGCCGTCGGGCTTCATCTCGACATTGTCGGCCCGGACCATGGCCTGGGGGTTGATGCCATAGGTCACCAGTCGCCGGTTATCGATCGCGGCCACCAGCCGCTGTACCTCGGGATGGTCGAGGCAGACGGCGGCGAAGCCGTAGAAGGGGATGTTCTCGACGAAGTCCACGAACGCCTTCCTCAAGGCGTCGAAGTCGCCGTAGTGGTCCAGGTGTTCCGGGTCGATGTTGGTGACGATCGCGACCGTTGATTTGAGGCGCAGGAAGCTGCCGTCGCTCTCGTCGGCCTCGACCACGATCCAGTCGCCGTCGCCGACCTTGGCGTTGGTGCCATAGGCGTTGATGATGCCGCCGTTGACCACGGTGGGGTCCAGTCCGCCGGCGTCGAGAATGGCGGCGACCAGCGAAGTGGTCGTGGTCTTGCCGTGGGTGCCGCCGACCGCGATCGAGAACTGCAGCCGCATCAGCTCGGCCAGCATCTCGGCCCGGCGGACCAGCGGGATGCGGCGTTCGCGGGCCGCGACCATCTCGGGATTGGTCGGCTTGACCGCCGTCGAATAGACCACCGCCGAGACGCCGTCGCCGATGTGGTCCGGGTCGTGGCCGATGAAGACCCGCGCCCCCAGCTTTTCCAGCCGCTCGGTATTGGCGCTGGCCTTGGCGTCGGAGCCCTGCACCGAATAGCCGATCTTGAGCATGATCTCGGCGATGCCGCTCATGCCGATGCCGCCGATACCGACGAAATGGACGGGGCCGAGGTCGAAGGGGACGGGGCGAAGGCGAGCGATCATCGGAAGCGATTAGCAAGGGTTCGGAGGGAATGCACACCCCCAAAATCCTCACCCGTCGGGGGAGGGGGACCATCCGAAGGATGGTGGAGGGGGCCGACCACAAAAACCCGGCGTCTGGAGTGAACCCCCTCCACCGCTGAGCCTGTCCTCGGGCTCGCCGAAGGCGAGACCCGGGGGCGGTCCCCCTCCCCCGTCGGGAGAGGACTCATCAGTCCTCGGCCACGAAATCCTGAGCGAACTCCGGCGTGTCCTCGTCGCCGGGCAGCAGGGGTTCGTCGTCGCTGTCAGAGGCGCGCGACGGATCGGGCATTTCGAAGCCGACGGGGATGGACAGGTCCAGCAGGCCCGCCGCCTTCATCTCCTGCACACCGGGCAAGTCGTACAGGCTGGTCAGGCTGAAATGCTCCAGGAACCTGTCCGCGGTGGCATAGGTCACCGGGCGGCCCGGCGTGCGCCGCCGCCCGCGCAGCCGCACGAACCCCATCTCCAGCAGCACATCCAGCGTGCCCCGCGACAGAGACACGCCGCGCACGCTCTCGATCTCGGCCCGGGTGCAGGGCTGGTGATAGGCGATGATGGCCAGGGTCTCGAGCGCGGCCTTCGACAGCCGCCGCGGCTCCTCGCGCTCTTCCGTCATCATGAACGACAGGTCCGGCGCGGTGCGAAACCGCCAGCGCCCGGCGACGCAGTCCAGCTCGACGCCCCGGCCCTGATAGCGTTCGCGCAGGGCCGAGATGGCACCGCCGACATCCGCCCCTTCCGGCAGGCGACGCGCGATTTCCGCCGCCGACAGCGGCCCGGCCGCCGCGAACAACAGGGCCTCGACGCGGCGCTCGATCTCTTGGTGGTCAGGGGCGAATTGTAGGCTCATGCTGCTTGCTGATCTTTGGGAAGGTGGACGATGGCACAAGACAACCCATACCAAAAAATCTGGGTGGAAAGCTTCCGCCCGTCATCCACAGCCGGGCGTCACGGGCCACTCCATATGCGCCCTCTCCGCGATCAAGGCCTACCGGACGGACTGTTCGTCGAATGCAACAAGCGGCTACTTGATTAGGCTCAGGACTCATTGATCATAGCCAGAAGATCACCGTGGCGGCGATAGTGATGGCAGACATGAAGGTGTGTGCGCATCGGTCGTAGCGGGT
>NZ_JBDNHO010000044.1:0-5132 GCF_041688735.1 Brevundimonas sp. | reverse complement strand
CTAGCGAACCGTGCCCATTGAGAGTCTTCGACGTCCGCTCCGGGTCGATCCAGCCGACGTTGCCGTCCGGCCGTCTATAGACCACGGCCAGACCACCGTGCGCCGCGTTGCGGAACAGGATCACGGGATAGCCCGTCATATCCAGCTCCATCACAGCCCGACCGACGGTCAGGGTGCGGATTTCATGTTCAGTCTCGGCGATGACCATGCCGACCGGCGGTGGGCCTTGCGGTTCGCTGGAGTCGCCGAACGCCTCGTCCTCGACGGTGTTGGGATCGCGCAGCACCATGCTGCGGGCCACCTCGCGCGCGGCGTTCTCGCTCTTTTCAGGCGAGAGGCCGCGCGGGCCAGCGTGGTGGTTCTTCAGGCGGCGCTTGTAGCGTCGGACCCGTTTCTCAAGCTTTTCGAGCGAGTCGGAAAAGGCACCATGGGCGTCCACGCCCTGTCCGGTGGTGACGATGGCTTGTCCGGTCGCGAGGCGGACCCAGCAATCCACCTTGAAGCCGTAGCCGTCTTTCGACACCACGACCTCTGCGTCTTGCGCGCCGCGTTCGAAATATTTGCCGATCCCGTCTTCGAGTTCCTGGGAGATGCGCGAGCCTAACGCTTCGCCGACATCCACGTGCTTGCCGCTGACTTGGATTTGCATAGGGACAGAACGCGACCGAACGGGAATGGTGTCAACGCCGATCACCGAAATGTGGTGACGCTTCGGCCGATGAAGACTTCGTGGAGACTTCGGAGACAAAATAGCCGCGACTTGCGAGACAAGGCATATTTGTTTGTCCCTGTCGGATATCAGCCGGTCTTCAGCATCCGCTTGCGCTCGACCGACGACGGTATGCGCAGGGCCTCGCGATACTTCGCCACGGTGCGCCGGGCGATATCGATGCCCGCCTCATTGAGAATTTCGACGATGCGATCGTCAGACAGAACGTCGCCGTCACGCGTCTCGCTCTCGATAATGGCCTTGATCCGGTGACGGACGGCTTCGGCCGAGTGTGTCGCGCCGCCATCGGACGACTGGATCGCCGCCGTAAAGAAGAATTTCAGCTCGAACACGCCACGCGGGGTCGAGACGTATTTGTTCGAGGTGACCCGGCTGACCGTGGATTCATGCATGCCGATGGCGTCGGCGACGGTCTTGAGGTTCAGCGGTCGCAGGAACTCCACGCCGAAGGCCAGGAAGGCGTCCTGCTGACGCACGATCTCGGACGACACCTTCAGTATGGTCCTGGCCCGCTGGTCGAGCGACTTGACCAGCCAGCTGGCCTGGGCGGCGCAGTCGGCGACGAAGGTCTTCTCGGTCGCCGAACGCGATCCCGCCGCCACCACCCCGTGATAGCGCTTGTCCATGATCAGGCGAGGCAAGGTGTCGCCGTTCAACTCGACCTTCCAGCCGCCGGCTGGATCGGCCCGCACATGCACGTCGGGGATCACCGTCTGAGCCGGCTCGCCGCCGAACCCCGCGCCGGGCCGCGGCGTCAGCGCCTTCAACTCGGCGATCATATCGGCCATGTCCTCAGCGTCGACGTCGCAGACCTTTTTCAGGGCCGTCAGGTCGCGCTTGGCCAGCAGGTCGAGGTTGGCCAGCATGCAGTCCATCGCCGGATCGAAGCGGTTGCGCTCGATCAGTTGCAGCTTCAGGCATTCGGGCACCGAGCGTGCCATGACGCCCGTCGGCTCGAAGCCGTGACAGATGGATAGCACCGCCTCGACGCGTTCCAGGGCAATGCCCAGCCGGTCGGCGACCTCGTCAAGTTCGCCGCGCAGATAGCCGCCCTCGTCGACCATATCGATCAGGGTCAGGGCGATGGCGTGATCCGCGGCGGTGAAGCCCGCCTGTGACGCCTGGGCCTGTAGATGTTCCCACAGGGTGGCGTCGCGCGTGTCGGGCTGCTCGCGTCCCTCGCCGTCCGGCACGCCGCCCCCGGAACCCGCCCGCGACCAGTCGTTCAGCCCGACCTGGGCCTCACCGGTCCCGACGTCCTCCATCCGGTCGGAGGTCCGCTCGCCGGGGCTGGCGTCGCCGTAGACGTCGTCGGAGCGGGCATCGAGCGTTCGGTCCGAGTCGGTGACCCGCCCGTCCTCGAAGGTCATCTCTGCGCCGTCGCCATTGTCCACGATCTCGGCCGGGGCTTCGGCCTCGCCGCCCGGTTCGCCGTCCTCGCGCTGCAACAGCGGGTTCCGCTCCAGCTCGGCCTCGACGAAGGCGTCCAGCTCGAGATTGGACAGTTGGAGCAGCTTGATCGCCTGCTGCAGCTGGGGCGTGATGACCAGCCCCTGGCCCTGCCTGATCTCCAGCCTTTGCCCGAGCACCGCGTGTCCCCCGCTCGGACCGACTTGGCCCGAAACTTGCTGGGGCGACCTTGTCGCTGAAACGGTTAACGGCGCTCTAAGCGCTCCGGTCAGGCCGTCCTATGTCGCGGAACCGATCCGCTCGAACAGACCCGCTAGCGACTTCAGCCGGGCCGCGTCAGCCCCCGTCGTCTTTTCCGAAGCGGCGGCGAGCGCTTGGGAAAGGGCCGTCGCGCCGGGCTTGTCGGCGGCACCGCCGCGCCATTGGTCGATCTGCGCGCTGACCTGACCGCCGAGATCGGCGTTGAACCCCGGCGACCGGGACAACTGGTCCAGATAGGCCTCGGCCACGTCGGGGCTGTCGGCGAAGGTGAAGCGGGTCTGGGTCTGGGGGTTGATCTCAACGGCGCGGATGCTTTCGGCCGCAGCGATCTCGGCCGCCGACAGATGGTCGCCGGGGACCAGTTTCAGCACGTCGAGGCCGCGCGCGATCTCGCTGCTGTAGATGCGGCCGTTGAACCAGTAGGCCGACCATGAGCCTCCGACATACAGCTTGTTGGCGTCGATCGGGCCGCGGTCGAAATACGCAATCTCGACCGGCTTCAGCGGATCGGTGAAGTCCATGACCGAGATGCCGCCCTGATACCAGGCCTGGACCATCAGGTCGCGGCCCGGGACCGGGATCAGATTGCCGTTGTGGGCGACGCAGTTCTCGGTCGCGCCCTGGGCCGAGGGCAGTTTGTGGAAGCTGCGGCCGGTCAGGGTGCGGTTCTCGATGGTGGCGACCATATTGGCACCCCAGGTGGCCGGGTCCGCCGCCTGGCAGCGCGCGGCGAGGCCGCCGCCCCATTCATCGGTGAAGACGACCTTGTCGCCCGCATTGTTGAAGGTGGCCGAGTGCCAGTAGGCCATGTCGGGATCGAAGATGTCGGACAGGCGGGTCGGGTTCTGCGGGTCTGAAATGTCCAGCAGGATGCCGTTGCCGCTGCACGCGCCGGCGGCCAGACCGATCTCGGGATAGACAGTGATGTCGTGGCACTGGTCAGTTTCCGCCGTGCGCTGGCTGGCGATGCCGGCGCGGCCACCGCGCCACAGGCCGGCGACGCGGCCGGTGCTGTCGGCAAAGATGCGGGGACGATTGACGATGGCGGCGTCCTGGGGCCGGTCGAGTGGCACCTTGATGATGTCGATCGAGAACAGGGCGGTCTCGGGGTTGGCGTCGGGCCGACCGTCCGAGCAGATGGCCAGTTCCCCGGTCTTGCGTACGCCCGAGGTGCCCTGGTTGTAGACATACAGGCTGCGCGGATCGGCCGGGTCCGGGACCAGGGTGTGGGTGTGCGAGCCGCGGCAGGTCTGGACGGCGGCGACCTGGCGCGGGGCGTTCAGGTCGCTGATGTCGAAGATGCGCACGCCGCGAAAGCGCTCGGCATTGACGTCGCCGGCGGCGCCGGACGTGCCGCAGTCCAGACGGCCGCGGTTCTCCTCGACCGACATGAACAGCAGGTTGCCATGCACCGAGACGTCGCCCTGACCGCCGGGACAGACCACGGACATCACCAGCCGGGGCGCGCCACGGCTGAGGTCATAGGCGTTGAAGCCGTTGAAGTTGCCGACAAACAGCCGTCCGTTCGACATCGCCATGTCGCTGTTGGCCAGGGACAGTGGGGCGTAGCGGTTTGGATTTTCCCGCATCTTGGCCATGAAGGCCTCGGCCTGGGCCTGGGTGGCCGGCGGCGAGAACATGGTCTCGGGATCGGAGAAGCCGGGGGCCGGCGCCACCGCATACTCCAGCGCCATCCCCGATGTGGCGACGCCCGCGTCGGTCAGGCCGCCGGACAGAGCGGTCCGGACGTCCGCCGCTATGGTCTGGGTCGGCACCTGGGCCTGGGCCGCCGTGGTGCCCAGCAGGACGCCGATGACGGCGACGATGGAAAGCAGGGTGCCGCGAATGTTCATGGTCGCTCTTTCGTAAAAGGAGTTCAGAGGTCAGACAAAAGGGATTGCATACGCCGGATCTCCGCCGACTGATCGGCGACGACCGAGGTGGTGAAGTCGGACAGCATCGTGTCCTGGGCCGAGTTCGGCGTCGCCAGCAGGGCGTCGACCATGTCGAGCGCGCCCTGATGATGCTGGATCATGCCCGCGAGGAACAGCCGGTCGAAGGCCGCCCCGCGCGCGGCGGCCAACGTCTGCATCTGGGCCGGAGACAGCATGCCGGCCATCACGGGCGTGTCGCTGGCCGGCATGGCGTGACCCGCCGCGTGACCCGCGTGCATCGAATGATCCATGCCCACCGTCCCGCCCATGCCCGGCATCTCCAGCGGCTGGCCGCGCGCCGTCAGCCAGTCACGCATGAGCGTCATCTCAGCCTCCTGGCTGAAGGCGATGCGCTGGCCCAGCCGCTTGACCGTCGCGTCCGCCCCTTGCGTCCGCAACAGATCGACCATCTCCACCGCCTGGGCGTGGTGAACGATCATGTGCTGCATGAAGCCGACATCGGCCCCGGTGAAGGTGGACCGGCTCAGGCGCACGGCCTCGTCCGCGCTGATCACACGCGAGGCCGCGCCCGGCGCGCCCGGCTGAAAGATCGGCGGGGACTGGAGGGTCGTCGGAGCCGCGACGAGACCCGCGAGCACGATTCCAAGGATAGTGGACAAACGCTAGGGCTCCGACAGGCCATTTCGGCTGGGCTCAGACTAGGCTCAGGACTCATTGATCATAGCCAGAAGATCACCGTGGCGGCGATAGTGATGGCAGACATGAAGGTGTGTGCGCATCGGTCGTAGCGGGTATGGATGCGTCGCCAGTCCTTGAGCCTGCCGAACATGTTCTCG
>NZ_JBDNHO010000043.1:0-35074 GCF_041688735.1 Brevundimonas sp. | reverse complement strand
TGGCGCACCCGACAGGATTCGAACCTGTGACCCCTGCCTTCGGAGGGCAGTACTCTATCCAGCTGAGCTACGGGTGCGTCTGGCGGCCGAAAGCCGGACGAAGGGCCTTACAGCAGGACCGCGCCGCCCTCAATCCCGAATGCGTCTCGGCGCGGCCGGCGCCGGCTTGCGGATTTGCAAGGTTCCTGCCGGCCGCGTCCCGGTCTGGCATGGCCTCGCTTCGCCCCCGGAGGTTTCCATTCGCGCCCTCGTCCTCGGTCTGCTGCTGTTCGTCGTCGCCTGCGCCGCGACGTGGTCCAGGCCTGGGTCGAACGCGAGGGCCCGGAACGCTGGCAGGGAATGGAGATCCTGCTGTCGAGCCAGATCCTGCCGGTGGATCTGATCCCCTGACTCAGACCGCGTCGGGTCGGGAGGTCCCGAAGGGCCGATGAACGCGGGTCAAAAAGGGTGGCAGTGAGCGCCGCGTGCTCACTGCGCCAGCATGCCGCCGTCGATCTTGAACTCCGCGCCGGTGACGAATTTCGACTCGTCAGCGGCGAGGTAGAGGACGCAGTAAGCCACATCGTCCGGCTCTCCGATCCGCTTCATCGGGATGCCACGAGTGAGGCGTTCGAGAGCCTTGGCCTCGTCGCCACCGGCCATGGCGATGAAGGGGTCGAGGATCGGGGTCTTGATGAAGACCGGATGGACCGAGTTGCAGCGCACGTTCCAGCCGCCCTTGGCAGCCTCCAGGGCGATGGTCTTGGAATACATCCACACCGCCGCCTTGGTGGCGTTATAGGCCCCCATGCCCGGCGCGGCGGCGAGGCCGGCCACCGACGAGATGTTGACGATCGACGACGGCGCCGAGGCCCGCAGGTGCGGCATGGCGTGTTTGCAGCCCAGCATGATGGACTCGATGTTGACCGCCTGGACGCGGCGCCAGTTCTCGAGCGTGTCGGTCTCGACGAATTTCATGTCGCCGCCGATGCCGGCATTGTTGACCAGGATCGACAGGCCGCCCATGGCCGCCACGGCCCGGTCGATGACCGAGATCCACTCGCCCTCGTCGGTGACGTCGTGGGCGAAGGCGAAGGCCGCGCCGGGAATTTCGGCGTTGATCGCGGCCGCCAGTGTCCGCGCGCCCGCTTCATTCACATCGGTCACCGCGACCTTTGCGCCCTCGCGGGCCAGCATCCAGGCCATGGCCTCGCCCAGACCACCGGCCGCGCCGGTGATCAGGGCGGATTTGCCCGCGACACGCCCCGTCACGACGTCACCCCCATCGCCAGCGCCGCCTCGTCGATGAAGCGCGCCATGCGGACGTCCCGGTCGGTTACCCCGCCCGCGTCGTGCGTCGTCAGCAAGACCTCGACGCGATTGTAAACGTTGGACCATTCCGGATGGTGATCGGCCTTGTCGGCCAGCAGCGCCACGCGGGTCATGAAGCCGAAGGCCGCGTTGAAGTCGGTGAAGGTCAGCGTCCGCTCTATGGCGGGCCTGTCTCCTGCCCCGCGTCGCCACTGGGGCAGGGTCTTCAACACATCCTCGACGTCGAGCCGATCGGTCATGGGGCATCCTCCGTTCGACTGCCGTATCGCGCCGGGAACCCGGCCACAAGCGCGACGGAACGCGTGCCAAGCTTTGACGTTAACAAGCGTCGCCATTTCCAAGCGGAGCCCTTCGTGGACAATCTATGGATCGCCTCTCTGGACCCCGCCGATCGGAGACGGCTGCAACCCCATCTGCAAGAGCGCGTCTTCACACAGGGCCAGATACTCTACGACGCGGGCGAAGCGGTCGACGCCGTCTGGTTCCCGCTGACGGGCGTGGTGTCCCTGATGACGTTGCTGCCCGAGGACCGGATGGTCGAGACCGCCGCCATCGGGCGCGAAGGTCTGGTCGGCGTGACCTGCGGGCCGATGAACGGGCGGGCGTCCAGCCGCGCCATCGCCCAGTTGGAAGGCAGCGCCGCCTGCTGTTCCGCCGACGTCTTTGCGGACGCCCTGTCGCGCAGCGAATCCATGCGGATGGCGCTGGCCCGTTTCACCGAAGGATTGTTCGCCCAGGTCCAGCAGACCGCCGCCTGCAACGCCCGGCACCGGCTTGATGAGCGGCTGGCGCGCTGGCTTCTGACCCTGCACGACCGCGCAGGGAGCAACCGCTTCCACCTGACCCAGTCGGACATCGCCGGCATGCTGGGCGTGCGTCGCGCCACCGTCAGCGAGGTCGGGTCTGACCTGGAGAGCAGGGGTCTCATCAAACGCGGTCGGGGCTGGGTCGAGGTGCTGGACCGTGACGCGCTCGAGCAGGCGTCTTGCGGCTGTTACGAGCTGATGCGGGGCGTCATGAAGGACCTGCGCCTGCCGCGTCCGGTTCCGGTCGGTCACTGACAGCGTGACCGCGACCAGACGGCCCGGTGACGGCGCTTGCGCGACGCGCTAGACCCGCGACATGAACGCCGCCGCCTCCTCTGGAAAGACCGCCTCCGGCAAGACCTCATCGTTCGGCTTTCGCGACGTCGATGCGAAGGAGAAGGCGCGGATGGTGCGCGGCGTGTTCGACAGCGTAGCCTCCAGCTACGACCTGATGAACGACTTGATGAGCGGGGGCGTGCACCGGCTCTGGAAGGACGCGGCGGCGGCCAGGCTGAACCCCCGTCCCGGCGAGGTCATCCTCGACGTGGCGGGCGGCACCGGCGACATGGCGCGGCGCTATGCGAAGATGGCGCGCGCGGCCCAGACGCGGCGCGGCGCCTCTGGACCCTCCAACCCCGACGCTTCGGTCGTCGTGCTGGACTACAACGCCGAAATGATCATGGCCGGGGTCGACAAGGGCGGCGAGCCTGAGATGAGCTGGACCGTCGGCGACGCCATGGCCCTGCCCATGCCCGACGCCTCGGTCGACGCCTATTCGATCAGCTTCGGCATCCGCAACGTGGTCGACGTCGATCAGGCCCTGCGCGAGGCGCGGCGCGTGTTGAAGCCGGGCGGGCGGTTCCTGTGCCTGGAGTTCAGCCGCCCGACCGCCTCGGCGATCCGCGCCGCCTATGATGCCTGGTCCTTTCACGCCATTCCCCGCATCGGCGGCTGGGTCGCGGGGGATCGCGACAGCTATCAGTATCTGGTCGAGAGCATCCGCCGCTTCCCCGACCAGCTGACCTTCAAGGCCATGATCGAGACCGCCGGGTTCAGTCGCGTGACGGTGACCAACCTGTCGGGCGGCGTGGCGGCCATTCATCACGGATGGGCCGTCTGACCCGGCCTCTGACCCGGATGACGCCGCCGGCGCCGCCGCCGACCGTGCCGGTGCGCAGTCCCGTGGCCTCCACTTTCCGCCTGATGCGGTGGATGTGGGTGCTGATCCGACACGACACCCTGATCCCCCGCGAGATCACGCCGCTGGTCCCCATCTGGATTCGCTGGCTGGGTCATCTGCTGCATGCCATGGCCGGGCGCGAAGGCCGCGAAGGGCGGCCCGGCCAGCGTCTCGGCAAGGCCTTCGAGCATCTGGGCCCGGTCGCCATCAAACTGGGTCAGGTGCTGGCCACGCGGGCCGACATCTTCGGCATCGAATTCGCCCGCGACCTCGGCCGGCTGAAGGACAACCTGCCGCCCTTCCCGCTGGACCAGGCGCGACGCGAGGTCGAGCGCGCGCTGGGTCGTCCGGTCGAGAGCCTGTTCACCGACTTCGCCCCGGCCGTCGCCGCCGCCTCCCTGGCGCAGGCGCATCCGGCCTGGCTGGCCGACGGACGCAAGGTCGCGGTCAAGGTGCTGCGGCCCGGCGTGGAGCGGCGCGTCGCCCGCGGGCTGGACGCCATGCGGCTGGGGGCCGGAATGGTCGACCGGTTCATACCGCTGGCCCGGCGTCTGGAACCCCGCGCCTTCGTCGAGACGGTGGCCCGCTCCATGCTGCTGGAGCTGGACATGCGGCTCGAGGCCGCCGCAGCCTCCGAGCTAAAGGACATCATGGACAAGTCGACCGGGGTCGGCGGAACCGGTCACATGACCGCCCCGGCCGTAGTCTGGGACGGCGTCGGACGGCGCGTGCTGACGCTGGAATGGGCCCCCGGCCTGCCCATGACCGACCCCCTGGCCGCCGAACAGCCGGGGCTGGACAAGGATGCCCTGGCCGACAACGTCGTGCGCGCCTTTCTGAGCCAGGCGCTGGACCACGGCACCTTCCACGCCGATCTGCACGAGGGCAACCTGTTCTGCCACGCCCCGGCTGAGCTGACCGCCATCGACTTCGGCATCGTCGGCCGCCTCGGCCCGGCCGAGCGGCGCTATCTCGCCGAAATCCTCTGGGGCTTCCTCAGCCGCGACTACGACCGCATCGCCGAGGTCCATTTCGAGGCCGGATATGTCCCGCCCGAACACTCCGTCGAGGCCTTCGCCCAGGCCCTGCGCGCGGTGGGCGAACCCGTCATCGGCAAACAGGCGTCGCAGGTGTCGATGGGCCGATTGCTGGGCCAGTTGTTCGAGATCACCGGCCTGTTCGACATGCACCTCCGGCCCGAACTGATCCTGCTGCAGAAGACCATGGTGTCGGTCGAGGGCGTGGCGCGCCGTCTGAACCCCGACCATGACCTGTGGGAAGCGGCCCGGCCCGTCGTCGAGACCTGGATCCGCCGTGAACTGGGGCCCCAGGCCCGCGTCCGCGACGCCATCGGCGAGTTCCGCGCCACCTTGAAGTCCATCTCCCGCCTGGCGCAGGACCCGCCACGGGCCGAAACCGTCGTGATCCGCGAAAGCCGGACGCCGGTCTGGATGATCGTCATGGTCACGGTGGCGACCTGCGCCTCCGTCACCGCCCTTGTTCTGTCGCTTTGGCCGGGCATCTTGCCCGGCTGAAACCCGGAGACGTCCAGCCTATGAAGCCGATCCTGATCGCCGCGGTCCTGCTGCTCGCCCCCTCGGCCGCCTCCGCCCAGGCGGCCGCCGCGACCCTGCCGAACGCCTTCGACCGCCCGACGGCCGGGGTCGCTTCCGCCGCCCCCGCCGCGACCCCCGCTTTGGCCCCCGCCGCAGCCGTGACGCCCGCCAATGCCAAGGCCGAGGACACCCTGCGAACCCTGATCGCCGGCAGCCAGTCGGGCGCGATGGACTATGCGCTGATGACCGAAGACCTGGCCGCCATGATGCGCGAGCAGGAGGGCCAGATCACGCCGCTGCTGACCAGCTTGGGCGCGGTCCAGGCCGTGGACTTCCTCGACAGCCAGAATGGCGTCGATCTGTTCGCGGTCACCTTTGCCACTGCGGCGACGCAGTGGATGATCGGCTTCGAGCCGGGCGGCAAGGTCACCGCCCTGCGGTTCCGGCCCGCCCCCACCGAGCCCGCGACGCCCCCCGCCACGCCCGCCGCCCAATAGTCAGTCCAGATCGGGCCGTCCGCGCCCGCTCTTGATCCCCGACCGCTTGGCCTTGCCGTCCAGCCGCCGCTCCTTGGAGGCACGGGTCGGTCGGGTCGGCACGCGATAGACCGGCGCGACCGAGGCCTTGTCCACCAGCCCCTGTAGCCGTTCGATGGCGTCGGCGCGGTTGCGTTCCTGCGTCCGATGGCGGACGGCGGTGATCAGGATGATCCCGTCCAGGGTCAACCGGCTGCCCGCTGCCTTCATCAGCCGTGCCCGCACCGACTCGGTCAGCGACGGCGAGTTCTTCGCGTCGAAGCGCATCTGCACCGCGGTCGAGACCTTGTTGACGTTCTGCCCGCCCGGCCCCCCGGCGCGATAGAAATGAAACTCCAGCTCGCTCTCGGGAATGATCGTCACCGCGCCACCCGTTTGGCCCGCACCACCGCCTGATCCAGTACCTGCAGGAAGGCCGAGCGGTCCTTCGGCCCGAACGGCGGCGGGCCGCTGGTCGCCACGCCCATGGAGCACAGATGCTCGCCCACCATCCGTCCGGCCAGCGCCGAGCCGATGGAGTCCGGGGTAAAGGGCTGGCCGTTCGACTTCAACGCCTGCGCCCCCGCCTTCAGGCAGCGATCGGCCAGGGGAATGTCGGCGGTGATGACGATGTCGCCCGGTCCCGCCCGTTCGGCGATCCAGTCGTCGGCCACGTCAGGCCCGGCGTCAACCACCACCTGTTCGATCCACGGTTCGCGCGGTGTGTTGATCCAGCCGTTCGACACCACGAACACATGCAGGCCATAGCGCGCCGCCACGCGATAGACCTCGTCCTTCACCGGACAGGCGTCGGCGTCGATGAACAGGCGGGGCGGGGCGGACGCGGTCATCTCACGAACCTAGCGCAAATCGCGCTCAAGCAGCGAGTGACCGCGTCACGAGCGTTAGCGCAGACAACCTGTGCTCAAGCAGCGAGTGACCGCGTCACGAGCGTTAGCGCCCTAACGCGTATACGCCGGCGGCATCGCGCCTTCGCCGCCGTCGCGATAGCGATCCCGCAGCAGGAACTGGCGGCTGGTCGGGGCCTGTTCGGCGCCGCCGATGAAGATCGTCTCGGCGTTGCTGAGCGGCTCCAGCGGATCGCCGGACCAGATCACCACATCGGCGGCTGCACCGGCGCGCAGTTCGCCGAACTGGCCGGCCATGCCGAATATCCGGGCGGGATTGACCGTGATGGCCTCGATCGCCGCGTCATACGGTAGCCCGTGGGAAACGGCGTTGCCGGCGTTGTAGCGGGTCTCTCGGGCGCGGTGGACCGAACCTTCATTGCCCTTGATGGCGATGACCACGCCCGCCGCGTCCAGCACCGTAGCGTTCTGCAGGCGCGCTGCACGGGTTTCGAGACTGCCCGGCAGGTTGGCCAGCGGGTTCAACAGCACCGGCACATTCGCCGCCGCGATCTGATCAGCGACCAGCCAGCCCTCTTCGGCGCCGTCGAGGATGATCCTGACGCCTTCTTCGCGGGCGAGGCGCAGAACCTGCTGGATATCGGCGGCGCGACGCACGGTGACGATCAGCGGCATGGAGCCGTTGGCCACCGGAATCAGAGCCTCCAGATCAGCGCGCGACAGGCTGAGATCGCGCAGGCCGGCCCGGTCATAAGCCCCCTTGTTGCGGGCATAGAGGCGGACCTCGGCCAGAGTTTCCTTGAACTGGGTGAACTGGGCCCCGCGCGCGCCGCCGACGATGCCGGCTCCGGCCTCGCCGAACGGGGCGACCATGGCTACCCGTGCCCGGACCAGGATGTCATTGCCCTGGGCCAGATGGATGATCGCGGCCTGTCCGGCGAACAGGCCGGGCGACTGGAAGCCGCCGTGGCCGACGCCGGCGAAGTCCGAATCGTCATGGGCGTGACCGCCACCGCCGCCGCCCGCATGGTTGGGGACGACAATGGCCCGGGTGATGCCGCCGAGACGGGCCACCGGCAGGGTGAAGGACCAGGGGTCGAGGCCGTAGCTGACATCGAATGAGGCGCTGATCGAGTTGGCTCCGTTGCGCAGATCGTCAGAACCCCCGACCGAGGAGACCTCGATCCCGCCGAGGCCCGAATCGACCGCAACGAAGCCGGGCGAGACCACCTTGCCGCGGGCGTCGATGATGCGGGCGCCGGAGGGCGCGACACCGGTCCCGACCGAGACGACCCGGCCGTTCTGGATCACCACCGTGCCGTTCTCGATCACCGAGGTTCCGGTCAATACCCGCCCGCCGGTGATGGCGGTGAGGGACTGGGCGAAGGCGGGGGTGGACAACGCCGCCATGCAGGCGGCACCGAGGATGAGGCTCTTGAGGCGCATCAGCGGGCTCCCTGCGTCACGCCGGCGGCCGCGAGGCCATAGCCGGGCTGGCCCAGCTCAAAGTCGGACAGCGGCTGATAGGCCGGGTTCATCCGGTCGTAGCTCAGGGCTCCGTCGATGAAGACCTGATCGGCGCGGGCATAGACGCTGAACGGATTGGCGCTCCAGACCACGACGTCGGCGCGCTTGCCGGTTTCCAGCGAGCCGGTCTGGTCGGCGATGCCCAGCGACCGGGCCGGATTGAGGGTGATCCAGCTGATCGCCCGCTCTTCGCTGATGGCCATGCCGATGCGGCGGCCGGCGGCCAGCGCTGCGGCGGCTTCCTGGTTCAGGCGTTGGGTCAGTTCGGCGTCGTCGGAATGGATGACGGCACAGCTGCCTTCCGGCGCATCGACCAGGGCGGCATTGGCCTCGACGGCGTCGAGCGCCTCCATCTTGAAGCCCCACCAGCCGGTCCACATGTCGGCGCAGATGCCCTCGCGGGCCAGCAGCGGGGCGACCTTATAGGCCTCGACCGCGTGGTGGAAGGCGGTGATCCGGTAGCCGAACTCCTTGGCGATATCGATCATCACGGCCATTTCGTCGGCGCGATAGCAGTGGTTCTGGACCAGTATCGAGCCGTCCAGCACGCCGACCAGGGTCTCGAGCTGTAGGTTGCGGGTCGGGGGCGAGCCCTCGCCATCCTCGCGCCATTTGTCCCATTTGGCCCGATAGTCCTGGGCGGCGATGAAGGCGGCACGATAGCCGGCGACATTGCCCATGCCGGTGGCCGGCGAAGTGTTGCGGCCGCCATAGACCCGCGACGGGTTCTCGCCGCAGGCCATCTTCACGCCATAGGGCGCGCCAGGCATCTTCATGCCCTGCATGGTCACCGAGGGCACATTGCGCACGGTGACGCCGCGGCCGCCGAACAGGTTGGCCGAGCCCGGCAGGATCTGGAGCGTGGTCACCCCGCCGGCGCGTGCGGTGTTGAAGCCGGGGTCCTGGGGCCACAGCGAATGCTCGGCCCAGACCTGGGCGGTGTTGGGGTTGGTCGCCTCATTGCCGTCGCTCATCCCCGACACGCCCGGCGAGGGATAGACGCCCAGGTGCGAGTGCACATCAATGATGCCAGGCGTCACGAAGCGGCCGCGCGCGTCGACCGTGCGGTGGCCCGACGGGATGGCGGTCGAGGCGTCGCCCACGGCGGCGACCTTGCCGTCGGTGACGATGACCACGCCATTCTCGATCTTGCGGCCCGCGCCGGTGAAGACCGTGCCGCCGACGATGGCCATGTTCTCGCGCGGCAGGCCGCGATAGGTCGAGGGGAAGGGATCGGGGTTGGTGGCGGCGTCGAGGCCCCTCGCCAGCGTCCGCTTGTCCGAATCGTCGGTGGAAGCGCCGTCGCCGGGCTCTGAGTCCCCGGTGGTGGCGCAGGCCGACAGGGCCAGAACGCCCGCGACCGCGCAGGCGAGGACGGCGAGGCTTGAACCCCGCAAGGCGTGAAATCTCATCGAACGCTCCCCTGATGCGCAACCTCGACCCTGGGGCGCATTTCGAGGTCGATTACAAAAGGGTCCAGCGCGTTCCGTCAAAGCCGGAAACATTACAGATCGGTAAGGCGGGCTTTCAGGTCGGGGTCGGGCAGACCTTCGACCCTCACCCTCTTCGTCCGCGACTGGCCGCCGCGGTGGATGGCGACGGCGGATTGAGGGACCCCCAGCGCCCTGGCGAGGAGTTTGATCAGGGCGGCATTGGCCTCGCCCTCGACCGGCCGGGCGCGCACACGGACCTTCAGGACGGGCCGTCCCCCGGCGTCCTTGTCCCAGCCGTCGATACGGTCGGCGGACGCTCCGGGAGCCAGTCTGACGGCGAGGTGGACCATGGTGGCGGGGGCCTATTCCGCGGCCGCGTGACGTTGCGCCTTTTCATGGGCTGTGTCGGGATGCCCCTCCCATGGGCCGAGGCGCCTGTGGGTCTTGGCCGCCAGCTCGGCGCAGCGACGAAGGGCGTCGGCAAGATCCAAGGCACCATCCAGCTGATCGATGGGCAGGACGCCGCGGGCGGTCGCCTGCAACAGGTCGGTCTTGACCTTTTGATAGGCTTGCTCAGCAACCTCGATTAACCGGGTGCAGGCCAGCTCCAGTTCGGCGGCATTCGCGCCAGGCCCGTTCAGGCTATCCGCCAAGGCCTGTCGCAGTCTTGCCCAGCTCGTGGATGCCGCAGTAATGCCGGGCGGGGGCGTTCGCAGCCGCAGGCTCATACGCTCAATCTCTTCCAGGTGCTGAACGGCCCGGATCACGTCGGGCAGGGCGTTGGCCACAGCGTCGGGAAGGGGGCCGGCGCTCATCGTGCCGATGAAGTTCCGGATCTCCCGCCCCAGTGGCTGCAGCCGGCCTTCGGCCATCGCTGCCCCGGCCTCCTTCGCCCCCCGCCGATGGACGACCATGGCGAAGGCGGCCTCACGCATGCGGTCCACCTCCAGGACGAGCCCCCGCAGGGCCAAGGCTGGAACTGGCGCGAGGGTTGAATCGAGATATCTAGGCTTGGCCAGGCTCTCCTCCGCTGAAACAAAGCGGCGTTGCAGGAAGGCGATCAACCGCGATCCCATCAGGGCCATGATCAGGGCACCGAGCAGGTTGAACAGGGTATGGAACATGGCCAGGATCGCCGGCGTCTCGCCCTGCGGGTTGAATCCGGCGGTCAACCAGCCGCTCAGCCACAGAAGCGGCGACAGCAGCGCCAGCGCGCCGACCGCGGCGGTTACGTTGAAGATGACATGCGCCATCGCCACCCGCCGCGCCGCCGGCGTTGCGCTCAGGGCGGCCAGGATTGCCGTCGATGTCGACCCGATATTGGTCCCGATGACCGCCATGGCGGTCATGGCGAGGGGGATTTGACCCGTGGCGGCGGCGGTCAGGGCGATGGCGATGGCGGCGCTGGAGGACTGGGTGATCACCGTGACCACCACGCCCAGGGCCAGGGCGGCCAGGAGACTGACGAAGGTCACGTCGCCCGTAACCAGAGGACCGACGTCACGCAGGAGGTCCGCAAATCCTCCCTGCAGTACGCCGACGCCGAGGAAGAAGGCCCCGAACCCCGCCATGGCCTGGCCGGCGCCGAACAGCCGTGAGCGGCCGCGGAACGCCAGCCGGCCTAGCATGCCGAGCCCGATCAGGGGCAGGGCGAGGGCCGTTACATCGATTTTCACCCCCACCAGGGCCACCAGCCAGCCGGTCATGGTGGTGCCGACGTTGGCCCCGATGATGAGCCAGACGGCTTGGGCCAGGCTGAGCAGGCCGGCGTTGACAAAGCCCAGGGTGGCGACCGTCACGGCGCTGGACGACTGCAGCAGGGCGGTGATCAGGACCCCGGCCAGGAAGCCGCGGGGGGCGGACCGGGTCCAGGACTCCAGAACCGCCTGCAGGGCACCGCCAGCCGCCAGCTTCAGACCTTCGGTCATCAGCCACATGCCGAGCAGGAACAGGCCGATGCCGCCGAGCAGGGAGGCGATCACTACAGGAGTCATGGCTTCTCACCCAAGGCCGGCAAGCCTCTGAACGCAGGAGGAGCGTCGGTCCCGAAAACGCTGCACCCGTCCCGATCCCGAAGGGATCGGGTTAGCCTAGCGAGGTCATCAACTCGGGCACAACGGTCTTGTAATCCCCCACGATGCCGTAGTCCGCGACCTGAAAGATCGGGGCGTCGGCGTCCTTGTTGATGGCGACGATGACCTTGGAGTCCTTCATCCCGGCCAGATGCTGGATGGCACCCGAGATGCCGATGGCGATGTAGAGGGCCGGGGCGACGACCTTGCCGGTCTGGCCGACCTGGTAGTCGTTGGGGGCGTAACCGGCGTCGACGGCGGCGCGCGAGGCCCCGACGGCGGCCCCCAGCCGGTCGGCCAGCGGGTCCATGACGGCGTGGAATTCCTCGGCCGAGCCCATCGCCCTGCCGCCCGAGACGACGATCTTGGCGGCACCCAGTTCCGGGCGGTCCGACTTGACCATTTCGTCGCTGACGAAGGCCGCCTTGCCGGCGTCGGCACCCGCCACGGTCTCGACCTTGGCCGAGCCGCCTTCGCCCGCCGCGTCGAAGCTGGTCGGGCGCACGGTGATGACCTTCTTGGCATCGCCGGACTGGATCGTCTCCAGCGCATTACCGGCGTAGATCGGGCGCACGAAGGTGTCGTTGGAAACCACCTCGATGATCTCCGATATCGGGGCGACATCCAGTTTGGCGGCGATGCGCGGCATGAAATTCTTGCCGTCGGTGGTGGCGGGCGAAAGGATGGCGTCATAGCCGCCGGCCAGACCGACCACGGTCGCCTCGACCGCCTCGGCCAGCTGATGACCCAGACCGGCGCTCTCGGCCAGCAGCACCTTGCGCACCCCGGCGATCTTCGCGGCGGCGTCGGCTGCGGCTTTCGAGCCCTGGCCGATGACCAGAATATCCACATCACCCGACAGCTTCAGCGCCGCCGTCACGGTCTTGTGGGTGGAGTCGCGGACGGTGTCGCCGTCGCGGTCGGCGATAACCAGAACGGCCATTACAGCACCCCCACGATCTTGAGCTTCGCAACCAGTTCGGCGGCGTCGGCCACCTTGATGCCCGCTGAACGCTGCGGCGGGGCGGTGACCTTGACCACCTTCAGGCGCGGCACCGTATCGACGCCATAGTCGGCGACCGCCTTGACCGCGATCTCCTTCTTCTTGGCCTTCATGATGTTGGGCAGCGAGGCGTAGCGCGGGGTGTTCAGCCGCAGATCGACCGAAACCACCGCCGGCAGGGCCGCCGACAGGGTCTGGAGGCCGCCGTCGACTTCGCGAGTAACGGTCGCCCTCCTTTCGCCATTGGGGCCGCCGCCGATGACGATCTTGCCGGCGAAGGTGGCCTGCGGCCAGTCCAGCAGGGCGGCCAGCATCTGGCCCACCGCATTGTTGTCGCCGTCGATCGACTGTTTGCCCAGCAGCACCAGATCCGGCTTCTCCTCGTCGACGACGGCCTTGAGCAGCTTGGCGACCGCCAGCGGCTCGAGGTCGGCGTCGGATTGGATCAGCAGCCCCCGGTCCGCGCCCATGGCCAGGGCCGTGCGGATGGTTTCCTGGGCTTGCGTGACGCCGATAGAGACGACCACGATCTCGTCGACGGTGCCGGCGGCGTGATGTTCCTTGCCTTCCTTCATGCGCACAGCCTCTTCGACGGCGATTTCGTCGAACGGATTCATGCTCATCTTGACGTTGGCGAGATCGACGCCGGTCTGGTCCGCCTTGACGCGGGCCTTGACGTTGTAGTCGATCACCCGTTTGACGGGGACGAGAACCTTCATTGCGCTATCCACAAGATCGCCGGAATGTTGGGTCAGGCAATGGAACGGTCGCCGCGACCTGTCAACGTAACGCCGCGTCAAGGGACCTGTGGCCCCTTGTCCGAACCGGAAATGGAGTTCCCATGCTGCGCCTGCTGTCCATGAAACGCCTTAGCATCATGTTTCTCAGCCTGTTCGCCGTCGCCCTGGCGGGGATTTTCGCCTGGGAGGCCTTGGTGATCGCGCCGGGCGACCGCTGCGAGGCGGGCGGCCAATGGTGGGACCCGGACACGCGCACCTGCGCCCAGCCCCTCTCCATCGCCGAGATCACGAAACGCCCGATCGGCCAGACCCGCGCCCAGGCTTCTGACGCCAAGAACCGCGAACTGATCGCCATCGAGGACGGTCTGGCCGCCCAACAGGTCGCCCGCGACGCCGACCGCGAACGTCAGCGCGCGGTGCTTGCCGTGGAACAAGGTCGCTAGGGTCAGGACCCAGTTGTGGTCGCGCGAAAGCAATCGCTCCTCGATCTCCGCTCATCCCCGCTTTCGCGGGGATGAGCGGTATTGATCAGGAAGCCCAGACCCTCACCGGGTCGCGCCGGGGACCCATTTGACGTCGTCCAGACCGTCGGCGTTGGCGCGTCGACCGGCGACGAACAGGTGGTCCGACAGCCGGTTCAGATAGCGCAGGGCGGCCGGTGACAGATCGCGGCCCGCCTCCCTGGCCCGGATGGCGTCGCGCTCGGCCCGGCGACACACCGTGCGGGCCAGATGCAGATGCGCCGACAGGGGCGAGCCGCCCGGCAGGATAAAGCTGTCCAGTGGCTTCTGGCTCTCGTTCATCCAGTCGATCTCGGCCTCGAGACGCTCGACCTGCCCGTCCACGATCCGCAACGCCTCCCACTTCGGCGCGGGGTCCGACGGGGTGGCGAGATCGGCACCGAGATCGAACAGCTCGTTCTGGATCCGCCCCAGCATGGCGTCGATGCGGTCGTTCTGGCCTGAATACAGCCGGGCGATGCCGATGACGGCGTTCAGCTCGTCCACCGTGCCATAGGCCTCGACCCGCGGGTCGCTCTTGGACACGGTCGCGCCGGACGCCAGCCGCGTCTCTCCGCCATCGCCGGTCTTGGTATAGATGCGGTTCAGGACGACCATGGGCTCAGACTCCGTAGGTGGATTTCCACCACATGCCGGCGCACAGCAGGACGACGGCCACCGCCTGCAGGACGACGCGCAGGCGCATCAGCTTGTTCGAATGGGACCTGGCGAAATCGCCGCCCCGGAACAGGGAATAGATGCCGAACCCGAGAGTGACGGCGACCGCCAGCATGGCGGCGAAGATGAGAATGTCGAACACGGTCATGATTTCATTCTAAGGCCCGGCGGCGGGCTTCGCCAGCCACCGATCGGCGGCCCTATGACGCAAGAAGGCCGGAAGCGGGACGCCCCCGGCCCCCTCGTTGTCCTTACGACCGGCTCTAGTAGCGGTAATGGTCCGGCTTGAACGGGCCTTCGGTCGGGACCGAGATATAGTCGGCCTGTTCCTTCGAAAGGGTCGTCAGCTTCGCGCCCAGCTTGGCCAGGTGCAGCATGGCGACCTTCTCATCCAGATGCTTGGGCAGGGTGTAGACCTGGTTGTCGTAGGATTTGGCGTTGGTCCAAAGCTCGATCTGGGCCAGCACCTGGTTGGTGAAGGACGCCGACATCACGAATGACGGGTGGCCCGTGGCATTGCCCAGGTTCACCAGACGGCCCTCGGACAGCAGGATGATCTTCTTGCCGTCCGGGAATTCGATGTGGTGGACCTGTGGCTTGATCTCGTCCCATTTGAAATTCTTCAGGCCCGAGACCTGAATCTCGGAGTCGAAATGGCCGATGTTGCAGACGATGGCGTTGTTCTTCATCGCCCGCATGTGATCGACCGTCAGGACGTCCTTGTTGCCCGTGGCGGTGACGAAGATGTCGGCCTCGCTCGCCACGTCCTCGACGGTGACGACCTCATAGCCTTCCATCGCCGCCTGTAGCGCGCAGATCGGATCGACCTCGGTGACCTTTACCCGGGCGCCGCCCTGGCGCAGCGAGGCGGCCGAGCCCTTGCCCACGTCGCCATAGCCGCAGACCACAGCGACCTTGCCCGACAGCATCACGTCGGTGCCGCGGCGGATCGCGTCGACCAGCGATTCACGGCAGCCGTAGAGGTTGTCGAACTTGGACTTGGTGACGCTGTCGTTGACGTTAATGGCGGGGAACGGCAGATCGCCCTTCTTGGCCATTTCGTACAGGCGGTGGACGCCGGTGGTGGTCTCTTCCGACACGCCGCCGATGGCGTCGCGGATGGCCGAATAGAAGCCGGGTTTCTCGGCGATGTAGCGTTTCATCACCTTGTAGAGGGCTTCCTCTTCCTCGTTCTCCGGCTTGTCCAGAAGCGTGCCGTCCTGCTCGGCCTTGGGGCCGAGCACGCACAGCAGGGTGGCGTCGCCGCCGTCGTCGAGGATCAGGTTCGGATAGCCGCCGTCGGCCCATTCGAAGATCTTGTGGGCATAGTCCCAGTATTCTTCCAGCGTCTCGCCCTTGGTGGCGAACACCGGCGTGCCGGCGGCAGCGATGGCGGCCGCGGCGTGGTCCTGGGTCGAGAAGATGTTGCACGAGGCCCAGCGCACGTCGGCACCGAGCGCTTCCAGCGTCTGGATCAGCACGGCGGTCTGGATCGTCATGTGCAGGCTGCCGGCGATCCGGGCGCCCTTCAATATCTGTTGCGCACCGAACTCTTCGCGCAGCGCCATCAGGCCCGGCATCTCGGTTTCGGCGATGGCGATTTCCTTGTTGCCGAACGGGGCAAGCGAAATGTCGCGGACGATGTAGTCGGTCATAGAAGGGGGCTTTCCGGGAGAGTGTTCGGGCGGCCTATAGACCGGTCCCGGCCCGGGGGCAAGAAACACATAAGGATGTCTTTATGTGTTTGCCGTGACAGCGGCTCTGGCGGAACGACTTCGGTTGCGCTCAATATGGCGAACGGTCCGGGGAGGGTGACGATGAACAGACTGATGGCGAGCCTTGGCGGTTTGGCGCTTCTGGCTATGACAACGGCGGCGGCGAGCGCGCAGCCCGCGCCTGTGGCGCTCGAACCGGGGCCTGTCACCCTGATCCAGGCCGGACGGCTGCTGGACCGCCCCGGCCAGGCCCCTCGCGGCCCATCGACCGTGGTGGTGCGCGACGGGCTGATCGTCGAGATTCGCGACGGCTTCGTCGACGCCTCGGCCTTTCCGGGCGCGACAGTCATCGACCAGCGCGACCGCTTCGTTCTGCCGGGCCTGATCGACAGTCATGTACATCTGGTCTCCGACCTCGGTGGCCAGGCCGGCTTCCTGTCGGGAATCACCGAAAACCTGCCGACCCATGCCTATCGGGCGGCCGGGAACGCCGAGAAAACGCTGATGGCGGGCTTTACCACGGTGCGTAACCTCGGGGACCGGGGCGGCGTGACCCTGGCCCTGCGTGACGCCACCGCCACCCACCGCCTGCCGGGGCCGCGCATCATTGATGCAGGGCTCGCAATCTCGACCACCTCGGGCCACATAGACGGGCGGCTGGGCTTCAATGATGATTTCCGCGACGACATCCCGCACGACAATGTCTGCAACGGGGTCGAGAGTTGCCGCGAGGCAGTGCGCCTCCAGATCGGGCGCGGCGCCAATGTCATCAAGATCGCCATCACCGGCGGGGTCAACAGCCGCATCGGCGCCGGGCTCGGTGCCCAGATGTTTGAGGATGAGGCAAGGGCCCTGATCGAGACGGCCCACCTGTACGGCCTCAAGGTCGCGGTCCACGCCCACGGCGCGGACGGGATCAACATGGCCCTGCGTCTGGGCGCGGATTCGATCGAGCACGGCACCATCTTCGACGACGAGACCATCGGGCTGTTCCGCGAGACTGGAGCCTATTACATCCCCACCCTGTCCACGGTGAACGGCTATCTGGAGCGACTGGCCGCCGATCCAAACGCCTATTCGGCCGAGGTGCTGCCCAAGATCCGCTGGCGCATCTCGATCACCGGCGAGTCGCTGCGCCGGGCTGTGCCGGCCGGGGTCCGCATCGCCTTCGGCACGGACGCCGGCGTGTCCAAACACGGCCGCAACGCTGATGAATTCGCCCTGATGGTCCAGCACGGTATGACGCCGATGTCCGCGCTGGTGGCCGCGACGGTCAATGCGGCCGACCTTCTCGGCCTTTCGTCTGAGATCGGCACGCTGGAGCCGGGCAAGCGCGCCGACATCATCGCCGTCGACGGCGACCCGCTGGCCGATGTGACCGTGCTGACGTCGATGGATTTCGTCATGCGCGACGGCCGGGTCTATCGCGACGAGGAATAGGTGGCTTGGCGAGGCCGTGGGGTGAAGCTAAGCAGGCCCGCATGACCCACGATCTCGCCGCACTGTCGCCGTGGCGCGCCTCGTCTGTCCGGCGGCCACGGTCCGCCTGTCGGCGGGCCGCGAGACTATGAGCAGGGAGATGCAGGCGCTGTGTTTCCTCGCGGGCGCAAACTCCATCTTCGTCGGCGGACGGCTGCTGACGATCCCCAACCCCGAACAGGACCAGGACGCGGCCCTGTTCGCCTGCTGGACCTGCGGGCCATGGCGCCGAAACCGGTCGCGGCGGCGGCGTAGAATTTCTCCTCCCGACCGCTGCACGAGAGGCAGGAGAATGTTAAGCGGCCACAGCTAGTGTCCGCCCATGGATCGCCGCGCCCTTCTCGGCCTCGCCGCCGTCGCCGTCTCAACCGTCGCCACGCCAGCCGCGGCGCGCGAGGCTAAAGGCGCGCCACAACCCAGCTATCTGCGGCTGCCGATCATCGCCGCCAACGTCAATCGCCCGGGCGGTCGTCGCGGGGTCTTCACGGTCGAGACCGGCGTGGATGCGACCGACGCCGCGTTGCGAACGCGTGTCGCCCAGTCGGCCCCCCGTCTGCGCGCCGCCTATGCCGTCGTGGTCCAGCAGGCGGCCAATGCGATGCTACCGGGCGCGCCGCCCGACGTCGAACGTCTGGTCGCCCAGCTTCAGGCCGCCACCAACCGCGTCCTCGGCCGCGCCGGCGCGCGGCTGCTGATCGGCACGGTGATGGTGGCCTGACCCTCCGGCCCTCATAATCCGCAGAAATATTGCGCGATCTTTCAACCCCCTGGCTGATCAGCAGCGTCATTTGCCATCATCGCCCGGCGGCCGGTGTATAATCCATCGTCTTTGAAAATCTGACCCGACGCCGCCCGCTTCAGGACGGCGTCCATCACCGCGACGCGACCGCTGAAACCGCGCGTCCTTGCACCGATTGCACCATTTTTTTTCGTTGCACCGTGCAATGGCGGCTCAATCCCGCGTCGGACTGATCTGACTGGCGTCGCCATAGGTCAACGCCAAAAAAACGTCCTCCAGATCCGGTTCTTCGGTGACGATGTCGGCGATGGTGACGCCCGCGGCCCGTACTGCCGCCAGCACCTGTTCGACCGACGATTGGCCCTTGCGGTAGGTGACGACGAAGGCCCCGTTGGGCCGGGCCACAGCCTCGAACCCCTTAAGGACCGGCAGGCCGTTGAGCACGCCTTCGGGGGTCACGACCACGTTTCGCGTGTCCAGCCGACGCAGCAGCTGGGGCGTCGGTTCGCAGGCCACGACCTCGCCGCGGTTCATGATGGCGATGGTGTCGCAGAGCTCCTGCGCTTCCTCGAGGTAGTGGGTGGTCAGCAGGATGGTCACGCCCTCGGCGTTGAGGTGGCGAACATAGTCCCAGAGCTGCCGGCGCAGCTCGACATCCACCCCCGCCGTCGGTTCGTCGAGGATCAGGATGGGCGGATTGTGGACCAGCGCCTTGGCCACCATCAGCCGCCGCTTCATGCCGCCTGACAGGGCACGGACATAGGCGTGGGCCTTGTCCGACAAGCCCAGCGCCGCCAGCAGCTCATCCGAGCGGCGCTCGTTGGCCGGCACGCCGTAGAAGCCGGCCTGGACCTCCAGCGCCTCACGCGGGGTGAAAAAGACGTCGGCCACGATCTCCTGCGGCACCACGCCCAGCGCCGCGCGAGCGTCGCGCGGCTGTCTGTCGATGTCGCGGCCCCAGATGGCTGCGGTCCCGCCGGTCTTGTTGACCACCCCCGCCAGAATGTTGATCAGCGTCGACTTGCCCGCCCCGTTCGGTCCCAGCAGGCCGAACATCGAGCCGCGCGGAATGACCAGATCGACGCCGCGCAGGGCGACCTTGGCCGGTGTCTTGCCGGTCCCGGCATAGGTCTTTTCCAGTCCCCGCGCTTCGATGGCGTTGGCGGGCAGAACGTCGGGCGTGGTCATGGGCGGCTTTCGTCAGGGGTGTCTAGGTAGGCGCGCCAGGCGGCAACGCCAAGGCCATGGAAAGCACGCTTGACACAGCGCCTGGCGTTGTCTAGTGTCCTTGTCTTTGTGATAAGCGTCCTTGACGAAAGATTTTCCATGTCCCGCATTCGACTGATCGGCTGGAGCGCCTTCGCGGTCTGTATTCTCGGCTATGGCGCTGCGCTCGCGGCTTTCGTCCTCTACCGGCTGGATCGGCTGGAGATGAGCGAGGCGCTGTGGATCGGCGGACCCGCCGCCCTGCTCGGCGAAGTGGGTCTATGGATCGCCGCCGGTTGTCTGGGCTGGTCGATGTTCAAGGGACGCAAGGCGATCATCGACCGCGTTTTGCGCCGCAAGCCGGACGCGGTTTGACCTCTACGCCCCCCGCGCCTAGAGCCTGATCGGTTGAGGAGGAAACGCTTCGCGATTCCGCTGATGCCGTGAATCAGGCTCCGGCATGATCCTGGAGCGCAATCTGAGTCTGGACGCGATCACGTCCAAACCGATTTCGCTCTGGGGGTGCGCGCGTCGCCGCCCCGATCTGAAGGCCTGTCCATGCCCCCGCGCCACCCAGACGCCGCCGTTCCGCCACCCGAGCAGATCGTCGTCTCGAGCAAGCGCGTGGCGTGCGACGGCGGTGGCGTTCTGGGTCATCCGCTCGTCTATCTGGAGATGGGCGAGGATGATTTCGTCGAGTGCGGCTATTGCGACCGCCGCTTCGTCCTGTCGGCCCATCCCCATGCCGGGAACGAATACCTGGACCCCGCGGCGCGACCGCCCGAAGTTCATTAGAGCCTGATCCTCAGGAAAATCCGGCTTCAAGGTCCGCCAGACGCGCGGCCTGATCCTCGGCGATCAGGGCGTTCAGCACCGGATCGAGATCGCCTTCCAGCACCTGCGGCAGGCTGTGCACGGTCAGTCCGATGCGGTGATCCGTGATCCGCCCCTGCGGGAAGTTGTAGGTGCGGATGCGCTCCGACCGGTCGCCAGAGCCGACCTGCGACTTGCGCGCGTCCGAGCGGGCCAGGTCCTTGGTCTGCCGTTGCTGGTCATAAAGACGGACGCGCAGGTTCTTCATCGCCTTGTCGCGGTTGACGTGCTGGCTCTTCTCCGAGGAGGTCACCACGATGCCGGACGGAAAGTGGGTGATGCGAACGGCGGAATCGGTCTTGTTGACGTGCTGGCCGCCCGAGCCCGACGCCCTGAAGGTGTCGATGCGGATGTCCTTGTCGTGGATCTCGATCTCGACGTCCTCAACCTCGGGCAGGACGGCGACGGTGGCGGCCGAGGTGTGGATGCGGCCACCGGCCTCGGTGGTCGGCACGCGCTGGACGCGGTGGACGCCGCTCTCGAACTTCAGCCGACCGAAGACGCCCTCGCCGGTGACGGTGGCGATGATCTCCTTGAAGCCGCCGGCCTCGCCCTCGGTGGCGCTGTCGACCTCGACCCGCCAGCCGCGCGTCGAGGCGTAGCGCGAATACATGCGGAACAGCTCGCCGGCGAACAGGGCCGCCTCGTCGCCGCCCGTGCCCGCGCGCACTTCCAGCACGGCCGAGGCGTTCTCGTCGGCGTCGCGGGGGGCCAGCAGCAGGGCCACCTCCCGCTCCATCTCAGGCAGGGCGTCTTTCAGCGTCTGCAGTTCGTCCGCAGCCATCTCGGCCATTTCCGGGTCGGCCGCCATGGCCTCCAGATCGGCCATGTCGCCCCGGGTCCTGGCCAGCGCCATAACCGCATCGGCCACCGGCTTCATCTCGGCGTGCTCTTTCGACAGGCGCACGATCTCCTGCCCGTCGCTGGCCGCGCCCATCCGCGCCTCCACCTGATGGAAGCGGTCGAGCACCTGATCAAGCCGGGCCTGGGGCAGTCGCAAGAGACGGAATCCTGTGGGTCGCGATGGGGCCGCGAGCCTTACCCCGGCTCGACCCCGGCTGTCGATGCGGGGGTCGAACCTCCGTTCATGCCACGATGACGAGGACGTCAGCTCAAGCCTCTCACGCAACCTTGGCCGCCCCCTTACATTGCGGTGTAGAGAATCGCCGTTCGGCGTGGCTGCGGGGCTGAATGGATACATTCTTGCTGTTTCTTATGGTGGGGCTTCTGGCCCAGGCGGTCGACGGGTCGCTGGGCATGGCCTATGGCGTCATCTCCTCTTCCGTCCTGCTGGCCCTGGGCGTTCCACCCGCCACGGCGTCGGCCAGCGTTCACGCCGCCGAGGTCTTCACCACCGCCGCTTCGGCGAGCAGCCATGCCTGGCACAGGAATGTCGAATGGCGGCTGTTCGTGCCGCTCGCCATCGCGGGCATCATCGGAGGGGTAGTGGGTGCCTATGTCTTGTCCGGCATAGACGGCGACGTCATCAAACCCTTCATCATCGCCTATCTGGCCATCATCGGAATCTGGATCCTGTGGCGGGCCGGGCACGATACGCAGCCTCGCCGTCTTCCGTCCTGGCTGATGGGCCCGGTTGGTCTGATCGGCGGCTTCCTGGACGCCATCGGCGGCGGCGGTTGGGGCCCGACCGTGTCCTCGGCCATGGTCGGTGCCGGGCAGGAGCCGCGCCGCGCCATCGGCACGGTCAATACCGCCGAGTTCTTCCTGACCGTGGCCATCTCGGCCACCTTCGTCTGGGCCCTGGTCACCGGCCACTGGGAAGAAGCCGGGGCGCTGGAGAACCACTTCGCCGCCGTGGCTGGCCTGGTCGTCGGCGGCCTGGTCGCCGCCCCCTTCGCCGGACTGATCGTCAAAAAAATCCCGCGCAAGGTCCTGACCTATGCGGTCGGTGGTCTGCTTCTGATCCTGTCCGCGTTTCAGGGGCTGCAGCTGGTGGGCGTCCTCGCCTGATCAGGCGTCCGGACGGGTCGTCCTGAAGCTGGGTCGGGCCTCCATGGCCTCGCGCAAGGCCGCCAGACGGGGACGGCCACCCGACCAGTCGAAATCGGGGTGGCGGAAGCCGATCCACGTCACCGCCACGGCGGCCGTGATCGTACCCATGTCGACCCGCCACGGATCGTCGCAGACGGCCTCCAGCGCATCCAGGGCGCGGGCCATGTTCTCGGTCCAGCGTCCGATCCACGACGGCGAGCGCTCGCTTTCCGGTCGGCGCTTCTCCAGCACCAGTTTGACCCCCATCTCGAGCGCGGCGTTGGCCAGGGTCTCGACACGCCTGACCGCCAGGCGTTCGGCGCCGGAGGCCGGGATGAGCAGCGGGCCGGTACCGAGCGCGTCCAGATAGTCGCAGATCACCGGGCTGTCGGTGACCGGCAGGCCGTCTTCCGCGATCAGGGTCGGGACCTGGACGACAGGGTTCGACGCCAGCAGTTCGGGCGCATTGGCATAGGGGTCGACCGCGATTTCCTCGATCCGGTCGCTCAGGCCCTTCTCGCGGGCGACGATCCGGCATTTGCGGGCAAAGGGGGACGGGACGGCAATGTAGAGTTTCATGGCGATCAGCGACGCTCCAGCGAGACGCTATCGGGGGCGGAAAGGGCGTGGGCGCGGGCGTGGGTGTGGGCGCCGGCGTGGGCAGCCGGAGCGAACGCCAGCAAGAGGGCGAGCGAGAGACGGGCAAACAGCAAACGGGGGTTCATGGCGGCCTTTGGACTGGAGGGTCCGTCCTGCCTAGCCGACGGCGCGGCTTGCGCCAACGGCTGACTATTCGGCGGGTTGGAGGACCGGGGGCGAAGCGTCCAACGCACGCGCGGCGTCCAGTTCGGCGGCCTTTTGTTCGACCAGATGGACGATCTCGTCGATCATGCCGTCGTTATGCTGTTTGTGGGCCATCTTGCCATTCAGATAGACCATGCCCGAGCCCGCGCCACCGCCGGTAAAGCCTACGTCCGTGTACAGAGCTTCGCCCGGGCCGTTGACGACGCAGCCGATGATCGACAGTGACATGGGCGTGGTCACATGGGCCAGCTTCTCTTCCAGGATGCCGACCGTCTCGATGACGTTGAATCCCTGACGCGCACAGGACGGGCAGGCGATGATGTTGACGCCGCGGTGGCGCAGGCCCAGCGACTTGAGGATGTCGAATCCGACCTTGATCTCTTCCACGGGGTCGGCGGCGAGCGACACCCGGATGGTGTCTCCGATCCCGGCCCACAGCAGGTTGCCCATCCCTATCGCGGACTTGACGGTGCCCGAGCGCAGCGGACCCGCCTCGGTGACGCCGAGGTGCAGGGGGCAGTCGATGGCCTCGGCCAGCTGCTGATAGGCGGCGACGGTCAGGAAGGGATCGGACGCCTTCACCGAAATCTTGAACTCGTGGAAGTCGTGGTCCTGAAGGATGCGGGCGTGGTTCAGCGCGCTCTCGACCATGGCCTCGGGGCAGGGCTCGCCGTATTTCTCGAGCAGTTCGCGCTCCAGCGAGCCGGCGTTGACGCCGATGCGCATCGCGCAGCCGTGGTCCTTGGCGGCTTGGATGACCTCGCGGACGCGGTCGGCAGAGCCGATGTTGCCCGGGTTGATCCTCAGGCAGGCGGCGCCCGCCTGGGCGGCCTCGATGCCTCGCTTGTAGTGAAAATGGATGTCGGCGACGAGCGGGACCTTCACCTCGCGGGCGATGGTGCGGAAGGCGGCGGTCGAGTCCTCATCAGGGCAGGAGACGCGGACGATGTCGGCCCCGGCCTCTTCCAGCTGGCGGATCTGCTCGATCGTGGCCGCCGCGTCCGAGGTCGGCGTATTGGTCATCGACTGGACGGTGATCGGCGCATCGCCGCCCACGGGCACGGAGCCGACCATGATCTGGCGGCTCTTGCGGCGCTCTATATAGCGCCAGGGGCGGATGCGCCCGAGTTCTGATGAGTGGTCCATGCGGGTCTCAACATAGGGGATCGGACGCGACAAGGCCACAACGCCGTGGTCGCGGTCAGTTCGCCGCGATCCCGACGACGGCCCCATCCATGGTCGCGGATGCGCCGACTGCGGCCTGGGCGGCGGCGGCGCGGGCTGCCGTAGTCCGGGCGGCGACTTCTGCGGCGGCTTGACGGGCCAATCCCTGTGCGCGGGTGTTCAGCTGGTCCAGCGGCGTCAGCGTGGCCTGAAGCGCGCCGCCGTGCTCGCCGTTCAGATAGACGTCGAAGGCGGCAGGCTCGGACACATCCACAACGGCCGAGACGCCGACCGGCGCGCGCCAGGAGTCGCCGACGGCCAGCTGGCGCGCGAACAGGACGCGGCCGTCGGCCATGCGAACGACGAGACCGGCCGCCTCGCGGGCCTGGATCACCACCTGCGAGGCATTGGCCGAGGCGCCGTAGATGGCGCCGCGCGGGTTGAAGGCCTTCTGCACCGGCGTCGCGGCCGAGGCCGCCGCGGCCATGGCCTCGGGCGACGTCGGATCGATGCCGGTCAGCTCCGTCTCGAGGCCCGGGGTGATGTAGAGGGCGGGAATCGTCTGGTCCGGCGGGGCGGGTCGGGGCGCGGTCAGCCGCATGAAGGCTTCCTGTCCGGGCACGGCGCCCAAGGTCCAGCTTTCGGGCACGGCGGCGATGTCGGACGGTTGCGCCGCGCGCATCAGGCTGACGCGTTGGAACACGTTCCAGCCGACGACGGCCAGCACCAGCGCCACCCCGGCGGCGATCAGGCGAGGCGAATAGCGGCGGGCGTCCTCGAAAGCGACGCCGACCGGCGCCTGCAACGGCACGCAAGGGTCGGGGCTTTCGCGCTTGAACCGCTCGACGGCGAGCTGTTCGTCCAGCCCCAGCGCGGCGGCATAGACGCGGACGTAACCGATCGAGAAGACCCGGTTCGGCAATACGGAAAAGTCGTTCTGTTCCAGCGCCAGCAGATAGCGCGTGGGCACGCGAGTCACGGCAGAAAGCTCTGCCATTGAGCGGCCGCACTGTTCACGGGCGACCCGCAGGCCGTCGCCGAGAGTCGCGGCGTCGGTGACGGAAGGAACGACGTCCTTCCAGTCGGGATGTGCACGGAACTCTTCGGGGACGCTCCCCGTATCCAGCGCCATGACGCCTGACCCCACACTCGGCCCCGAGAAACTCTCGCGCGCCGTACTCGAACACGCGGGCTGTACCATATCGGGAAGACAGCTCGGGACTGCCCCGTAGAAGGCCCGACTCCAGCTTGTGGATAACTCATTAGGCTCGAGCGATCAACGATTTATTAAGCGTGATCGCCGTTTCCGGCCGCGTCTTCTAAACGATGACGTTCAATTTTCGGGCCAGAGATTCCAACTCGCCGCGCACGGAGCCTGCCGAGGATCCCAGCAGACTGGTCATGCCGCGCCGCGCCGCTGGCAGGTCGGCGGACAGAATCATCCGCTTGACCGGCCCCACCCCGCCCGCCGGAGCGGACAGGCGCGTATAGCCCAGCGTCAGCAGGGCGAAGGCCTCCAGCGGACGGCCCGCCAGCTCGCCGCAGACCGAGACCGGCGTGCCGGTGTCGGCGCATCTTTTCTGAATCTCGGCCAACGCTCGCAGCGCCGGCGGCGACAGCGGGTCGTAGCGCTCCGAAACCAGCGGATTGGTCCGGTCGGCGGCGAACATATACTGGAGCAGATCGTTGGTTCCGACCGAGACGAAGTCGGTCAGCGGCAGCAGGGCGTCCAGGTGCCACAGCAGGCTGGGGCATTCGATCATCGCCCCGACCCGCAGCAGGGCAGGCAGGGCGCGGCCCCGGCGCTTCGCCCAGGCGCATTCGACATCGACCAGTTCGCGGGCCGCGCGGAATTCGTCCACCGTTGCGATCATGGGGAACATGACGCGCAGTTCGCGGCCGGCGGCGGCGGTCAGCAGGGCGCGGAGCTGGAGCCGCAGCAGGCCGGGCCGATCGAGTCCCAGGCGAATGGCGCGGCGGCCCAGGGCCGGGTTCTCTTCCCGTTCAGTCTCCAGATAGGGCAGCACCTTGTCGCCGCCGACGTCGAGCGTGCGGAAGGTGACGGGTCGGTCTCCGGCGGTGTCCAGCACCAGCTTATACAGGGCGGTCTGGCTGTTCAGCCGGGGCAGTTCCTCGGAGACCATGAACTGGAATTCGGTGCGGAACAGGCCGATGCCTTCGGCCCCCGTGGCGTCGAGGTTCTCAAGGTCGACGGCGAGACCGGCGTTGGTCAGCAGGGTGATGCGAGTCCCGTCCAGGGTCACGGCGGGGACGTCGCGCAGCTTGGTGAACTCGGCTTGACGGGCGCTGCGAACAAGCATGCGCGACTGGACGGCGGCCAGCATGTCGGGGCGGGGCCGCAGATAGGTCTCGCCGGTTTCGCCGTCGACAATTACCAGATCGCCCTCGGAAAGGCGGTCGCGCAGCCCCATCAGGCGGCCGACGCACGGAATCTGCAGCGCGCGCGCGACGATGGCGGCGTGGCTGGCCGCCGAACCCTCTTCCAGCAGCAGACCCCTAAGCTTGTGCCGGGGGTACTCAAGCAGGTCGGCCGGGCCCAGGTTGCGCGCCACCAGGATGGCGTCGTCCGGCAGGTCCCGCTCGCCCGGCTTGTCGCCGGCCAGAACGCGCAGCAGCCGATTGGCCAGATCCTCAAAATCGTGCAGCCGCTCCTTGATGTAGGGGTCTCTCGCCTGGGCGAAGCGGGCCCGGTGCTCGTTGCGGACCCGATCCACCGCCGCCTCGGCGGTCAGGCCGGTGCGCACCGCCTCTTCCAGCGACCGGTTCCAGCCCCGGTCGTCGGCGAACATCCGGTAGGTCTCCAGCACCTCGAACGAGACGCCCGCCAGCTTGCCCTGCCCGCCTTCCAGTATGTTGTCGATGTTGGCCTTGAGGGCCACCAGCGCCTCGCGCAGCCGGATTTCCTCGACCTGCTGGTTCTCTGCCAGCAAGTTCTCGGGCGGGACCGGGGCCTCGTGCAGGATGACATGACCATAGGCCAAGCCCTCGGCGAAGCGCTGTCCCTTCAGCCGTTCGGGCCGGTGCGGCGCCACCTCGATGTCGCGCAGTTCGTCCTGGGCCAGCAATTCGCCCGAGGCCACGGTCTCGGCCAGCACCATGGCGATGGTCTGGATGTTCTCGACCTCTTCGTCGTCATAGCGACGCTCGGAGCGGTTCTGGACGACCAGGACTCCGATCGCCCGGCCGCCGCGCAGCAGGGGCGCGCCGAGGAAGGCGTGGTAGGGGTCTTCGCCCGTTTCCGGACGGTAGGCGAAGCTGGGGTGGGACGGCGCGTCCGACAGGCTGATCGGGGCCGCGCTGCGAGCCACCTCGCCGACCAGACCCTCGCCGGGACGCAGCCGGGTGGTGTGGACGGCCGCAGGGTTCAGGCCTTGGGTGGCGAACAGCTCCAGCTCGCCCGAAGCGCGGCGCAGGTAGATGGAGCAGACTTCGGCGACCATCGATTGGGCGATGGTGCGCACGACAATGTCCAGTCGCTCCTGCGCCGGAGCCGCTCCGGCCATGGCCTCGCGGATCTGGCGAAGGAGGTTGCGCGGCCCCCTCGTCGTCAATCCGCCCACCGGCATGGCCCCTCCAATGTTCCGACGCCGCAGATGGGCGTCGTCAGCGCCCAATCCTAGACCGCTTCCAGTCCATATGCCGAATGAAGCGCACGAACGGCCAGTTCGGCATACGCAGCATCTATCAAGACGCTGATCTTGATCTCTGACGTGGATATGGCCTGGAATTTGACGCCCTTGTCGGCCAAGGCCCGGAACATGGTCTGGGCCACACCCGCGTGGCTGCGCATGCCGACGCCCACGACCGAGACCTTGGCCACGTCTTCGTCGACGCGCAGCTCCTCGAATCCGAGGTCGGCCTGGGCGGCGCGCATCAGCTCGGCTGCGCGGGCGGCGTCTCTACGGCCGGTGGTGAAGGTCAGGTTGACCGCCCCCTCGCTGCGCGACTGTGACTGGACGATCATGTCGACGTTGACGTTGGCCTCGGCCAGCCGGGTGAAGACGTCGGCGGGGGCCTCAACCCGGTCGGACAGGCCCAGCAGGGTGATGCGGGCTTCGTCGCGGCTCATGGTGACGCCGGACACGATGCGTTTTTCCACGATTTGTTCCTCGTCACAGATCAGGGTGCCGGCATTGGCGGGCAGCGCCCCGTTTTCGTCGGGTTCGATGAAGCTGGATAGCACACGCAGCGGCACCTGTTTGGCCATGGCCAGTTCAACCGAGCGGGTCTGCAGCACCTTGGCCCCCAGCGAGGCCATCTCCAGCATTTCCTCGTAGGAAATCTTCTCAAGGCGGCGGGCGCGGCTCTCGATGCGGGGGTCGGTGGTGTAGACGCCGTCCACGTCCGTATAGATGTCGCACGGACAGTTCAGGGCCGCGGCCACGGCGACGGCCGAGGTGTCCGATCCGCCCCGGCCAAGGGTGGTGATACGGCCCGCGCGGCTGACGCCCTGAAAACCGGGAACGACGGCGATTTCGCCCAGATCCATGGCGGCACCCAGAATCTCGCCCGGCACCTCGTCGATGCGGGCCCGACCATGCGCGTCGTCAGTCACGATCGGGATCTGCCAGCCCATCCAGGTCCGGGCGTTCAGCCCCATGTTGCGCAGGGTCAGGGCCAGCAACCCGGCGGTGACCTGTTCGCCCGAGGCGACGACCACATCGTATTCGTCGTCGGACAGTTCGACGCCCGCCCCGGGGCGGCCAGCGCCGTCGGTCCAGGCGACCAGCTCATTGGTCTTTCCGGCCATGGCGGAGACGACCACGGCGACCTGTTTGCCACTGGCGACCTCGGCGGCGACGATGCGGGCGGCGCGGCGTATGCGTTCGAGGTCGCCCATCGAGGTGCCGCCGAACTTCATCACCAGCCGCGTGGTTGGAGGCCGCGTCATCGTGGCTTGCCGCTCCGTCTTGCAAGGAGAACCGTCCGGGTTCATCCCTCGGCCCATGGTCGCTTCTAACGACACCCTATCGACGCGCAAACCCCCCGCCGCAGGGGAAACGGACGAGCGCGCCGCCGGGCCATCGATCGATCCCGCCGACGTGGCGCGCTTTTCGGCCCAGGCCGCCGAATGGTGGGACGCGCGCGGCCCCTTCGCCCCCCTGCACAAGTTCAACCCCGCCCGCCTGACCTTCGTCCGCGACCGGGCGGCGAAGCGGTTCGGCAGGAATGCGCGGACCCGCGCGCCTTTCGTGGGCCTGACCCTGCTCGACGTCGGTTGCGGCGGCGGGCTGATCGCCGAGCCGATGCGGCGGATGGGCTTCGACGTCACCGCCGTCGACGCCTCCAGCGAAAACATCGGCACCGCCCGCGCCCATGCGGGGCAGCAGGGCCTCGACATCGCCTATCGCGCCGCCACGGTCGAACAGCTGGAGGCCGAGGGCGCCGGGCCATTCAACGTGGTGCTGACCATGGAAGTCATCGAACACGTGGCCGACCCGGAAGCCTTCGTCCGGTCCTGTTCGCGGCTGGTGAAGCCGGGCGGCATGATGATCGTGGCCACCCTGAACCGAACCCTGAAGTCGCTGGCGCTGGGCAAGTTCGCGGCGGAATATGTGCTGCGCTGGGTCCCGGCGGGCACGCACGACTGGCGCCAGTTCCTCAAGCCTGACGAGATCCGGGCGATGCTGTCGCAAGAGCCCGTGGCCGTTAGCGGTCCCTATGGCCTGACCTATGATCCGTTCACGGACCGTTGGAGCGAGAGCGACGACGCTGGCGTCAACTACATGATGGTCGCCACCCGGGATTGAGGCTGGCTTGCGGCGAACCTGTCCTTCCGGCCGCAGAGAGCATCGCGCGACTTCGGCCCAGATCGAGGTTTTCTCCTTCGGCGCTAAGAGACAGCAAAGTTGCCTGACGAGGGCGTGCGCGAGAGCCTGCTGCTATCCGCAGGTTACGTGACCCTCGGCGTCGGCTTCGGTGGCTGGGTCTGGTACAGCCTCGGCTCACAGGCTGGGCTTCAGTATCTCACCGGCTTCGTGTTCGAGAAGTCTCTGGCCATGGACAAAGTCTTCGTCATCGCCATGATCTTGGGTTATTTCGCCCTTCTCGGTGCCAGCATCGGCTGGTCGATGTACAAGACCCGAGCGGCTGCTCCAGCGGATGGTGCGCCATGAGGTTGGCTCCAGATGATCCATTGATCTCGGGCTACCGCCGCTTTCGGCAAGATGTGTGGCCCGCCCGGGCGGAAAGCTACGCGCGGCTCGCCAAGCGGGGACAGAAGCCCTCTACGGCCGTCGTGGCCTGCTCCGACGCCCGGCTTGATCCGCAGGCGATCTTCGATGCCGAGCCGGGCGAGTTGTTCGTGATCCGCACCGTCGCGGGGCTGGAGTTCGCCGTCAGGATTCTGAGGGTCAGAACCCTCGTCCTGCTGGGGCACGCGGACTGTGACGGGATTCACGCCATGCTTCGCGGGCCGCTGCGCCACGCTCCGGATTTCCTGATGCCGTGGATGGACATCGCCGAACCCGTGATGTGGCCCATGCCCGAGGCTGAACCGGGGGAATGCTTTGAAGCGAAGGTCGAGGACGCCGTCATCGGCCTGTCCCTGGCCAACCTCCGGGGTTTCCCATGGATCGCTTCGGCTGAGAAATCCGGGGCTCTGAGACTTCGGGCTTTCAAGCTTCATCTCGGCCAAGGCGTTTTGAGCGAGTGTGACACAGGCCGGGAGGCTTAGCGGATCTCCAGCACACGGGTTGCCCGCAGGCTCGTCGAAAGGCACGGCGCCCTTGGCACTCGACGGATGATGCGATTGGAAGCCCTCATGACGCTCATTATGACATCTCATTGGAGTCCGGCCGGAATCGCCGTCATTGTCCCATGGCGGTTCGGGTCCCTCTGACGATCGATGGCGAACGTGATGTCGGATCGCAGCGGGCGCGCCCGTCAGAGATGGTCTTCAATCCGGCCTTTCTGATCGGCTCCAGCGTCCCGCGAACCTGGACCGACACCATGCCTCGACGAACGCAAAGGCTCAGCCGATACAACACCATACTGGCGTTGCGGCTTTACGAGGCCGCGCACTGGGCGGGCGGACTCTGCCTGGCGGCAGTGCGAACCCTCCGCCGCGTCGGATCTCGCCGACGCCGATCTCGCGCGCCGCGGACGACGCCAACCGACCGAGATCGGCAAGGGTCTCTATCCACCGACATTAACGCGCCCGATGCGCGCTTGGCCCCGCGACAGCGGGGTGCGCGGCGACGTGATGACCGGGCGTTATGAGCGGAATCGTACCTTCTCATTGGCGTCACAGGGCGGTCGGGAGCATGGTCATCGGGTGGCCCAGGCCCCTCTGACAATTATGGTGATCGCGATGTCGGACTTGGGCATCGGGCGCGCCCGATGCCCAAGTCCGAACGCAACCCGGACGCGCCAAGGTGCCGCGCCCCCGGGCAGAAGCGGCTTCGGCCAGAAACCGTCGTCGGTGCCTTCTCCGTCACCGCATGGGCGGCGCGAACTCGGCGTAGCGGTCGTCCGACCCTTCCGACACGTCAGTTCAGCTTGGCCGGGTTGGCCGGGACCGGCGGCAGGGGCGCGCAGGGGACGCCGTCGTCCTTGAGCTTCCGCACCTCGGCGGGCGTAGCCTCGCCGTAGATTTCGCGCTTCTCGGAGCGGCCTTCGTGGATGTCGCGTGCCTCGCGGGCGAAGGTGTCGCCGACATAGTCGAAATTCCGCTCGACATGGCTGCGGACCTCGCGGGCGGCCTGCATCATCATGGTCTGGAGTTTGGCGGTATCTGGAGCCGACGTCGACCGCCTGGTGCCCGCTACCGCCGGAGCCATGATCTGCTTTTTAATGCCGGTCGAGCCGCACAGCGGACATTCGACCAGACCGCGCGCGACTTGATCGTCATAAGCGGCCGAGGTCCCGAACCAGGCCTCGAAACCGTGATCATGGTCGCAGCGAAGGGCGTAGCGGATCATGCCGGCCCCGCGAATTCCCGGTCGTGCGTCAGTTGCGGCACGGCGCGGCGGGCGCGATCGACGGCGTCGAAATCCAGTGTCGCGAACAGCACGCCGGGCTGGTCGTGGTCCAGCCTGGCGACGATCTCGCCCCATGGGCCGACCACGGTGGACCGGCCCCAGGTGCGGCGGCCGTCCTCGTGCGCGCCGCCTTGCGCGGGCGCGAGGACATAGCAGCCCGTCTCGATGGCCCGGGCCCGCAACAGCGTCTCCCAGTGCGCCTCGCCCGTCGGGACGGTGAAGGCGGCCGGGACCGCGATCATGGAGGCCCCCGCCTTGGCGAGGGCACGGAACAGTTGGGGAAAGCGGATGTCATAGCAGACCGTCAGGCCCAGCTTTCCCCACGGCGTGTCCGCGACGATGGCGCCGTCGCCGGGCCGGATGGCCACGCTCTCGCGCCAGCGCTCACCCGTCGGCAGGTCGACGTCATAGACGTGCAGCTTGTCATAGGTGGCGACGACCCGGCCCCGGTCGTCGATCAGCAGGGACCGGTTGGCGGCGCGGTCGTCGCCGTCGTGGCCGGACCTGACGATGGCCGAGCCGATCAGGATCCAGACGCCCAACTCAGCCGCGAGATCGCGCAGGGCCCGCACCACTGCGTCGCTTTCGTCGGTCTGCAGCGCGACTTCACGCGCTGCCCGGTCCTGGATGAGAAAGTTGGTCCCTTCCGGCGTCAGGATCAGTTTCGCGCCCCCCGCGGCCGCCTCGCGGATCAGCGGCTCGACATGGCTCAGGGCGGCCGTCGGCGTGGCGGGCGTCCGCGTCTGGATCAGGGCGATGCAAAGCGTCGTCATCAGGCCTCGAGCAATGGGTCCAGATCGCCCTTGCGGTCAAGCGCGTGCAACTCGTCGGAACCGCCGATGTGCTTTCCGCCGATGAATATCTGCGGGAAGGTCATCCGCCCACCGGACTTCTGGATCATCTCCTGCTTCCTGGCGGGGTCGCTCGAGGCGACGATCTCGGTGAAGTCCACGCCCTTTTGCTCCAGCAGAGCCTTGGCGGCGTGGCAGTAGCCGCAGCCCGGCTTGGTGTAGATGACGACGTCGGCCAACAGGTCTCTCCAAAAACACGGGCTCCAGCCGTACAAGGCGCGGCAGGCCAAAGCCTCATGTAGGCATTTGCCGCGCCGTTCGCACCCGGGCGACGACCGCCAGGTCCACGGCGCGGGCGCCGGCCTCGAGCAGCGCGCGGGCGCAGGCCTCGGCTGTGGCGCCCGTGGTCAACACATCGTCGACCAGAAGGACGCGCCGCCCCTTCACCCGCCGTCGACCTTCGGGACTCATGGCGAAGACCTTCTTCACGTTCAGGCGTCGGCCCCGCGCCGACTTGCCGCCCTGGCTGGGGGTGTGGGTCTGGCGTACCAGGGCGTCGGCCAGATAGTCCAACCCCGACGCGCGGGCGAGCGGACGGGCGATCTCGGCCGCCTGGTTGAAGCGCCTCGACAGCAGGCGCAGCCGGTGCAGCGGCACCGGGACCACCGCGTCAGCCTCGTCCAGCAGCGGTGCCGCCGCGCGACTGATCCAGCGCGCGAACAAGGGGGCGTAGGGTTGGTGGTCGCCGTGCTTGAAGCTGAGGATCAGGCCCCGTGACGCCTCGTCATAGACGCAGGCCGCCCGGGCGCGGGCGAAGGCGTACGGGGCCGCCAGACAGGCCGCGCAACGGGGCGACGCGAAGACGCCCCCGTCCATCTCGAAGCCCGCGCCGCAACCATCACAGACCGGGTCCTCCAGAAAAACGACGCGGCTCCAGGCGTCAGGCGTCAGTCCCGCCGAGGCCGTGGCTTCCGGGCTGTCGTGGGCCAGCGGTGGCAGCAACAAATCGACGACGCCACGGCCCAGCGCGCGCAAGCCATGGCCCATCCGCGAGCGCCCCGCTTCCAATCGGTCGCGCCAACCCCCATCCTGAACGTTCATGAGCCCCTCCTCCGGTCCCCCCCTCATCTTCGACAGCCAGCGCCGCGCCGCAAGGTTAATGCGCAGCGAAAAGACCTTTTCGCGTGCCGATTTCCTGCACGTCCGCGCCGCCGACAACGCGGTCCGGAGCCTGGAAGTGCTGCTGCGCGACTTTCACGAGGTCGCCGACCTGTCGGCCCACCCGGGCGTCTTTGCCGGACTGGCGGACCGCAGCGACGCGGCGGGCCGGGTCGGTTCGGCCAAGGTCGTCGCCGACCACGCGTCGCGGGCAGACCCGGGGAGCCTGTCGCTGGCGCTGGCCGACGGATCGCAGGATCTGATCGTCTCGCTGATGAGCCTGCACTGGGCCAACGACCTGCCCGGGGCGCTGGCCCAGATCCGGCGCGCGTTGAAGCCGGACGGCCTGTTCGTGGGCACGCTACTCGGCGCGGGCACGCTTAAGGAGCTGCGCGCCGTCCTGACCGAGGCCGAGCTTGAGGTCCGCGGCGGAGCTCAGGCGCGGGTCTCGCCCTTCGCCGACGGCTTCGACGGCGCGGCCCTGTTGCAGCGGGCTGGGTTCGCCCTGCCGGTATCGGACGTGGACCGGCTGACGGTGCGCTATCGTCATTTCTTTGGCTTGATCAGCGACCTGCGCGCCATGGGCGAGACCAATGCGCTGGCCGGGCCGATCCGGCCGTTGACGCGCGGCATCCTGGCCCGCGCGGCCGAGCTCTATACGGAACGATGGGCCGAGCCTGACGGCCGCCTGCCCGCCACCTTCGAGATCGTCCATCTGGCGGGCTGGGCACCGCACGAGAGCCAGCAGAAGGCGCTAGCGCGGGGCTCGGCGAAGATGCGACTGGCGGATGCCCTGGGTGTCCGGGAGCAGACGGGCGAAGACTAGGCTCAGGACTCATTGATCATAGCCAGAAGATCACCGTGGCGGCGATAGTGATGGCAGACATGAAGGTGTGTGCGCATCGGTCGTAGCGGGTATGGATGCGTCGCCAGTCCTTGAGCCTGCCGAACATGTTCTCG
>NZ_JBDNHO010000042.1:0-5229 GCF_041688735.1 Brevundimonas sp. | reverse complement strand
CCTCCCCCGATGGGGGAGGAATGGGTTGACGCCGAACCGCCGCCGTGGCCAGTCGCGCCTCCCATGATCGGCTTCAATTCCCGGACCCGGACGACCTTGCGCGAGCTGCTGCATCTGGCGTGGCCGGTGGTGCTGGCGCGGATCGGCATCATGACCATGGGCCTGACCGACGTGATCGTTGTCGGCAATTATTCGGGGCTGGAGCTGGCGTTCAGTTCGCTGGCCATGACTCCGACGATGATCGTGGTCACCACGGCCGTCGGTCTGATGATGGGGGTCCAGGTCATGACCGCCCGCTTCCTCGGCGAGGGGCGGCGCAATGAGGTCGGGGCCGTGCTGCGTCGAGGGGTGACCTATTCATTGCAGCTCGGATTCGGGGCCATGTTCGGCCTGATCCTGTTCGGCCCATGGGCGCTGCGGAATCTGGGGTTGGCCGACGGTCTGGCGGAGGGGGCATCGCCGGTGCTGATCGTGCTCGCCCTCTCGATGCCCGGCTATCTGGTCAGTGTCGCGGCCCAGTTCTTTCTGGAGGCCCTGCATCGGCCGCGCGCCGGGATGTGGGCCATGTGGATCGCCAACGGGGTCAATCTGGCGCTGAACCTGTTGCTCGTGCCGGACCTGCTGGGGCTGGGCTTCGACGGCGCGATCGCTGCGGCCTGGGCGACCCTGTTCGCCCGGACCTCGCTGGCGGTCTTTCTGATCGTCTACATCCTGCGGATGCCGGAGGCGCGGGCGCTCGGGGTGTTCAACCGTCCGCGACGGGATCCCCCCGCCGAGCGTGACCAGCGCAAGGTCGGTTACGGCGCGGGCAGTTCCTATTTCATCGAGGTCGCGGCCTTCGGGGCCATGACCTTCATCGCCGGTCAGCTGGGCGCGCTCGAGACGGCGGCCTGGACCATCGTGCTGAACGTCTCGGCCATCGTCTTCATGGTGCCGCTGGGGCTGTCGGCGGCGACGGCGGTGCTGGTCGGGCGCGCCTATGGAGCCAGAGACGGCCGGGGTGTGTTGAGGGCGGGGCTGGTCGGGATCGGGGTGGTGAGCGTCCTGACGCTGGCGGTGGCCCTGGGGCTTTGGTTGACCGCGCCGTGGGTCGCCAGCGCCTATAACCGCGATCCGGCGCTGCTGGCGATGGTCATCCCGGCGCTGGTGCTGGCGACGCTGTTCTTCGTCGCCGACGGCATCCAGGTCGTGTCAGCTTCGGCCAACCGCGCGGCGGGCGACGTCTGGTGGCCGACGATCATGCATTTTGCGGCCTACGGCCTGCTGATGATGCCGCTGGGCTGGTGGTGGGCGCATGAAATCGGCGTGGACGGCCTGGTCTGGGCGGTGATCGTCGCCAGCCTGGTGTCGTCGGTGTTGCTGACCGGGCGGTTCGTGCGGGTGGCGCGGAGGCTGGGAAGTGACGAGTGGCGAGTGGCGAGTGGCGAGTAGGTCGTCGCCGACTTTCGCGCTCCGGGCTCTTGCCGTGATTGCCAACCGCCGCCACTAACACTCGCCACTCGCCACTCGCCACTCGCCACACGGAACCCGATGGCCCGCATTCTCATCACCTCGGCGCTGCCGTACATCAACGGCATCAAGCATCTGGGGAATCTGGCGGGCTCGATGCTGCCGGCGGATGTCTATGCGCGGTTCAAGCGGGGGCAGGGGCATGAGGTGCTCTACATCTGCGCCACGGACGAGCATGGGACCCCGGCCGAACTGGCCGCGGCCGCCGCCGGTCAGGACGTGCGGACCTATTGCGACGAACAGCACGAGGTCCAGAAGGCGGCGGGTGAGGCGTTCGGCCTGAGCTATGACTGGTTCGGCCGATCATCAAGTGCGCCCAACCGGCGGCTGACCCAGCATTTCGCTCAGGTGCTGGAGCAGAACGGCCTGATCGAGGAGCGGGTCGACCGGATGATCTATTCGGTCGACGACGCGCGCTTCCTGCCCGACCGCTATGTCGAGGGGACCTGCCCGCACTGTGGCCATGTCGGCGCACGGGGCGACCAGTGCGACAACTGCGGGCGGCTGCTGGACCCGACCGACCTGATCGATCCCTATTCGGCGGTGTCGGGCTCGCGGAACCTCGAGGCGCGGGACACGCGGCACCTCTATTTGCTGCAGACCAAACTGGCCGACCGCATCCGGGCCTGGATCAATGCGAAGAGCGACTGGCAAACGCTGGCACGCTCGATCGCCCTGAAACACCTCGACGAGGGGCTGATCGACCGGGGCATCACCCGCGACCTGAAATGGGGCGTGCCGGTGGTGGGTCCTGACGGCGGGCCGCGTCCGGGCATGGAGGGCAAGGTCTTCTATGTCTGGTTCGACGCCCCGATCGAATATATCGGCGCGACCGAGGAATGGGCCGATGCGACCGGCGCGACGTGGCGCGACTGGTGGCGGACGGACGAGGGAGCGGACGACGTCCGCTACGTCCAGTTCATGGGCAAGGACAATGTCGCCTTTCACAGCGTCAGCTTCCCGGCGACCATCCTGGGCTCGGGCGAGCCGTGGAAGACGGTCGACACGTTGAAGGCGTTCAACTGGCTGAACTGGTACGGCGGGAAATTCTCGACCAGCCAGAAGCGCGGCGTGTTCATGGATCAGGCGCTGGAGCTGCTGCCCGCCGACTACTGGCGCTGGCATTTGACGGCCTATGGCCCCGAGCATTCGGACGCCGCCTTCACCTGGGAACAATTCCAGTCGACGACCAACAAGGACCTGGCCGATGTGCTGGGCAATTTCGTCAACCGCATCGTCAAGTTCGCCGAGAGCAAGTTCGACGGCGTCGTGCCGGACGCGGGCGAGCCGGGTCCGCTGGAGGCGAAGCTGGAGGCCGACCTGCGCGCCGGCATCGCCGAGGCCACGGCGCAGTTCGAGGCCATGGAGTTCAGGAAGGCGTGTCAGGCGCTGCGGGCCGTCTGGGTGCTGGGCAATGAGTACCTGCAGGAGGCCGCGCCGTGGACCGCCTACAAGACCGACGTGGATCGCGCGGCGGTCGGGGTGCGGACGGGGCTGAACCTGGTCGCCCTGTTCGCGCGTCTGGCCGCGCCGGTGATGCCGGACTCGGCGGTCAGGATCGCGGCTACCGTGGGGGCGAGCGATTTCAGCTGGCCAACGGCGAGCGAGCCGCTGCTGGACGTCCTTCCGCGTGGCCAGAGGGTTGCGGCGGCCGGGGTTCTGTTCGTCAAGATTGAGGACGGTCAGGTGGCGGAGTGGTCGGATCGGTTTGGGGGTGTGGACGCTTAGGACGTGAGCTTGAGCTCGACCGACGGCGGCGGCACCGGATGGTTCATCTCTTCGGCCATTTCGAACCAGCAGAGTATGGCGTCACGCACGTTGACGATGGCCTCTTCCGGTGTCTCGCCGTCGCTCATGCAGCCCGGCAGGTCGGGTACGGTCGCCAGATAGCCGCCCCCATCCTGGACGGTGAGCGGTTGGACAAGCACAGGATAGTCGAACGGAGACATCAGCCGCCTCGAACCGCGTCCGCTTTGGACTCCGCCGGTCCCGCCAGGGCCGCCGGGGTCTCCACCGCCGGGCCCTCCGCCTCCGTTCCGCGCTGGAATTCCTCGACCTCCTTGGGCGTGATGTCGAGGAAGGCCAGGGCGGCGGCGGCGAAGCCGACGGCGACGGCGTTGTCGCCGGCCAGCACGAGGTCGATCATCAGCACCTGGCCGAGCGCGGTGGCCTGGCCGGCGAGTTCGGGAGAAAGAGAGGAATTCCATGGCGCTCTCTATTCCCGCCGCGACGGAATGCAACCGCGCGCGCCCTCCGGCCGGTCAGCGCTGATGACGGCTGGCCTCGTAAAGCGCCACGGCGGCAGCGTTGGAGACGTTCAGACTGTCGAATCCACCGGGCATGGGGATCCGGGCCATGACGTCGCAATGTTCGGCCACGAGACGTCGGACGCCGTCGCCTTCCGAGCCCATGACCAGCACTGTGGGACGCTCGTCCAGCGCCTGATCAAGCGTCAGCTCCGCCGCGCCGTCGAGGCCAACCGCCCGCCAGCCGAGGTCGGCCAGTTTTTCCAGCGCCCGGCTGAGGTTGGTCACCCGCGCGCAGGGCAGGCGTTCGGTCGCGCCGGCCGAGGCCTTGGCCAGGGCCCCGGCCAGGGCCGGCGAGTGCCGGTCCTGCACCACGATGCCGCGCGCGCCGAAGGCCAGGGCCGAGCGAAAGATGGCGCCGACGTTCTGCGGGTCGGTCAGCTGGTCCAGCATGACGATGACGCCGGAAGCGGGCTCGGCTATGTCGTCCAGCGCCACGCCTTCCAGCGGCTGGACCTTGAAGACCAGGCCCTGATGGACGGCGCCGGGCGGCAGCATCCGGTCCAGCGCCTGGGCTTCGATCACCTCGATCTTGTGCCCGTGGGTCGCCTTGTCGCGCTCCAGTTCGGCGGCCCGGTCGGCGGTCGCCAGCAGCCGGCCCATGCCCTTGCGCGCCGGATTGGCCAGGGCCGCGAGCACCGGATGGCGGCCCCAGACGAAATTGTCGGCGTCGGCCCCGGCACGTCCGTGGGCTCTCGACGGACGCGGGGCGGAATCAGAGAAGGTCTTCGGCTTCGGATTGGGGTTCCAGCCGCCGCGGTCGGGACCGGCCCCGGGATTAACCTTGGGGTCCGCTCCCGACCCACCGGGACGTCCCGCGGACCTGTCGCCGAAAGCCGGCTTTTTGCCCGATTTCCGGTCGTTGCGTTCTGGTTTTCTCGACACTATAAGACGCCCTCCGATTTGGAGCCCTGAGGGCTTTCGGGTCTGGCGCCCCTCCTATCTCAGGCGACGCGGGACACCGAGAGCTTTTGTTGCGCCGCGCTCCGAAAGGAGAACGTCGCATCGGCCAGACGGTTCGAAACGCGCTGGGGGAATGTCCCGAGTGGCAAAGGGGGGGGACTGTAAATCCCCTGCGTAAGCTTCGCAGGTTCGAGTCCTGCTTCCCCCACCACGCGCTTTCGAAGCGGCTGATCAGGACGACGGACCGGCCGCGGGTATAGTACAATGGTAGTACAGCAGCCTTCCAAGCTGAATATGTCGGTTCGATTCCGTCTACCCGCTCCAATATTTTGACGAACAATCCGCCGCTGGCGGTCAAGGAGATTTGGCCATGGCCAAGGAAAAGTTCGAACGTAACAAGCCGCATTGCAACATCGGCACGATTGGTCACGTTGACCACGGCAAGACGACGCTGACGGCGGCGATCACGATGGCGCTGGCCAAGGCCGGCGGGGCCAAGGCGATGAGCTAT